>JAZUOL010000061.1:0-17932 GCA_045604605.1 Acutalibacteraceae bacterium
AGTTAAGGGTAATACAAAGGTAACATACCTTGACAAGACCGCAAAGAAAGGCACAACCTACACCTACACAGTAAAAGCCTTTAAGGGTACAACTTACAGCTACTACAATACAAAAGGTTTGACTATTAAAGATAAATATTAATAATGAAACGCTCCCAAAAGGGAGCGTTTTTTAGGTTAATGCAATCATAATTCTGTATTATTGTTGACACTTTTTATTCAAAGGTTTATTATTGTATTTAAAGTAAATATATGGAGAAATGATGATGTATATTAACAGTGAAACTTATACTACTCACCCCGAAACAACACAGACAGAAAAAGAAATGCAGAGTTATCTTTTTCTTGAAAAAAACGGAGTGGAATATATAAGAGCCGAGCATGATGAGGCGGCAACAATTGAACTTTGCGAGGGTGTTGAAAAGATTATTGATGCAAAAATCTGCAAAAATCTTCTTCTTTGCAACCGTCAGCAGACAAAGTTTTATATGCTTCTTATACCCGGCGATATGCCCTTTAAAACAAAATATCTTTCAGCTCAGATTAATTCTTCACGTCTTTCATTTGCAAGTGGGGAGAAAATGGAAGAGCTTCTCAATGTCTCTCCCGGTTCATTGACTGTTCTTTCTCTGATGTTTGATAAAGAAGAAAATGTTGAGCTTCTCATTGAGAAAAATGTTTTCAAGGATGAATATTTTGCTTGCCATCCTTGCGTTAATACTGCAACAGTTAAGTTCTCAACCGCAGATTTAAAAGAAAAGGTTTTACCTGCGTTGGATAGAAGCTATACAGTTGTTGATCTGGAGTGTCCCGAGGATGAAGTTTAATTCAGTTGTTTTTGACCTTGACGGAACGCTTCTTGATACTTTAGGTGATTTAAGAGACAGTGTGAACTTTGCTCTTGAAAAAAACAATTTACCTGAACGCTCAACGGAAGAAATCCGTTCCTTTGTTGGTAATGGTATACGTCTTTTGATTGAACGTTCAGTTCCTGAAAATATATCAGCAGAAATCACAGATGTATGCTTTTCGGATTTTAAGGAATACTATAAAGATCATTCTGCAGTTCTCACAAAACCCTATGACGGAATTATTGACTTGCTCACAGCATTAAAAGAAAAGGGTGTGAAAATATCAGTGGTTTCTAATAAAGCAGATTTTGCAGTTAAAACCTTGATGGAAGATTATTTTAAAGGCCTTTATGACTGCGCTTATGGCGAAAGAGCAGGAGTGGAGAGAAAGCCTGCACCCGACGGGGTTTTTGGTGCTATTTCGGAAATGGGAGCAAATTTAGAAAATACTGTTTACATAGGTGATTCAGAGGTGGATGTTGAAACCTCAAAAAATGCAAAACTTCCTTGCATTGCGGTTACTTGGGGCTTTCGTGATAAAGAGGTTTTAGAAAGCCTTAACCCCGAATATATTGTAGATAGTCCCGGTGATATATTAAGAATAATTGAAAGAGGTATTTAGATGAAGGTTTTACTTGTAAACGGCGGTCCTCATGAAAAGGGCTGCACCTATACAGCTCTTTGTGAAATTGAAAAAGAGCTTAATGAACAAGGCGTTGACACAGAAATATTCTGGCTTGGAAATAAGCCTGTGAGAGGTTGTATCGGTTGCGGCGGTTGCGCAAAAAATGACGGATACTGTGTATTTACCGATGATGTTGCCAATACTCTTATTGATAAAGCGACAGAGGCGGATGGTATTGTTTTCGGTTCGCCCGTTCATTATGCTGCGCCCTCAGGAACGATCTGTGCAGTTCTTGACAGAGCTTTTTATGCCGGTGGCAGAAAGTTCAAATATAAACCTGCTGCCGCAATCCTCAGCTGTCGTCGTGCAGGTTCAACTGCAGCGTTTGATGTGCTTAACAAATATTTTACTATTAATAATATGCCAATTGTTTCTTCTGGCTATTGGAATATGGTTCACGGGTCAAAACCGGAAGATGTTCTTCAGGACCTTGAAGGCTTGCAGATTATGAGAACTCTCGGTAAAAATATGGCGTGGCTTCTTAAATGCATTGACCTTGGAAAGCAGAATGGTATTGACCGTCCGGCAGGAGAACAGAAAATTCGCACCAATTTTATCAGATAATTGATTTTATCAACGGATAATGCTATAATTAAAAAGTAAAAGAATTTTATTTAAGGAGAGATTCCGATGAATGATATAAATGCTCTTTATGCCCTTTGGAAGGAAAAAGCAGTTCTTGACAGCGATTTGCAAGATGAACTTAAATCCATTGAAGGAGATGAAGAGGCCATTCTTGACCGCTTCTATAAAAATCTCGAATTTGGTACGGGCGGACTTCGCGGTGTTATAGGCGCAGGTACAAACAGAATGAATGTTTATACCGTAGCTCAGGCAACTCAGGGTCTTGCAGATTACCTTAACGAAGAATTTGACGAACCCAGCGTTGCAATCGCTTATGACTCCAGAATCAAGTCTGATGTTTTTGCAGAGTGTGCCGCAGGTGTTCTTGCAGCAAACGGCATTAAGGTTTATATTTATCCCGAATTGATGCCCACACCCATGCTTTCATTTGCAGTATGAAGACTTGGTTGCTCTTCCGGTATTGTGCTTACTGCAAGCCACAACCCCTCAAAATACAATGGTTATAAATGCTATGACCCCAGAGGCTTCCAGATTACTGATGAGGCGGCAGCAAAAACCTATGAGTATATGAAAAAAGTTGATATGTTTGACGGAGTTAAGCGTATGGCTTTTAACGATGCACTTGCAGAAGATATGGTTGACTATATTGAGGATTGGCTTAAAGATGAATTTATTGAGCATGTTCTTGCTTGTTCTGTAAATCCCGATGTTGTAAAAAAATCAGGTCTTAAGGTTCTTTATACACCACTTAACGGCACAGGAAATAAGCCTGTCCGCCGTGTTCTTAAAAAATTGGGAGTTGAAGATTTAAGAGTTGTTAAAGTTCAGGAAAAGCCTGACGGGAATTTCCCGACCTGTCCTTATCCGAACCCTGAAATTCGTCAGGTATTTGAAGAAGGCCTCAAGATGACAGAGGAATTCCCTGCAGACCTTATGCTTGCAACTGATCCCGATTGCGACCGTGTAGGTATAGCAGTGCGTGACAACGGTGAATATAAGCTTATGACAGGTAACGAAGTTGGCGCAATGCTTTGCGAATATCTTCTTTCTCAGCTTAAAGAAAAAGGTAAGCTTCCTGAAAAACCCGTTGTTGTTAAAACTATTGTTACAACACCTCTTATTTCTGCAATATGTAAAGAATACGGAGCAGAGATGGCAGACCTTCTTACAGGCTTTAAATATATCGGCGAGCTCGTTACAGAGCTTGACGAAAAAGGCGAAGCAGGTCGCTATGTCCTGGGCCTTGAAGAGAGCTATGGTTATCTTACAGGCGCTCATGCCCGTGATAAGGACGGCGTTAATGCTGCAATGATTATCTGCGAAATGGCTGCATTCTATAAAGCACAGGGTATTACCTTGTGGCAGTTTATGAATAGCGTTTATGAGAAATACGGCTATTTCTTCAATCAGTTGGATAACTATGCTTTCGAGGGTGCTGCAGGTATGCAGAAGATGGCAGATATGATGGATACTCTTCGCAACGAGCCACCCAAGGAAATAAATGGTAGCAAGGTTGTGTGGGTAGGCGACTACAAAACCGGAAAAACTACAGACGGCGAAACAGGTCTTCCCAGATCTAATGTTCTTTCCTACAGAATGGAAAGTGGTGACACGGTAATTGTAAGACCCTCAGGCACAGAGCCGAAAATTAAAATTTATATTACCGCTAAAGCAGCTTCAAGAGAGGACGCGGAGAACAAGCTTTCAGTTATATCCGATAGTGTTAAAGTTCTTCTTGGTATTGAATAATGTTTTCAGATAAAATGAAAAGAGCCATCTGCTTTGTTATGGCAGGGCTTATGGTATTAGGTGTACTCTCGGTAGTATTTAGTGTAATATTATAACAAATTAACAACCCCTCACTTGAAACGTGAGGGGTTGTCGTGTTTTTTACATTATTAGCAGCAACCACAGTTGTTGTTGCAACCGCAATCATTACCGCAACCGTTGTTGTAAGAACCGCAACCATTACCATTGCCACAGAACAAAACAAGGATTATAAGGATGATAATCCAGGAGCAGTTATTACCGTTATTGAAAAGGCAACCCATTTTCTTAACCCCCTTTCAATGCATAATATGATATTCGGATTTTTTTGTTACAAAAAAGGAATATATAAATATTTAAGGAACAGAATAAGCCTATAGAAAGGTGGCGTGAATATGGGTTTTAGTTTTGATTACGATAAATATAAAAAACACAGTCCTGCAGACATACGTGATCTCATTTCCGATGAATATGATTATGAATATGCAGACGAATTCGATTATGTGTTTGGTGATGGTTATGATGATTTTGAAGACCGCAACGAATTTGATATGTAAATAAGTTTTAGTACTTGTATTGAATTGTTTAAAAATTTGTCGTATAATATCAGTATATAATCAAGAGTAACAGAGGTGAGTGCCGTGCTGTGTCAACATTGTAATAAAAATGAAGCCAATATGCATATGAAGCGTATTATTAACGGAAGAGCTGCAGAGGTACATCTTTGCTCCGACTGTGCCCGTTCTTTAGGTTACGGAGAAGCTTTTTCAGGTTTTGGGTTAGGCTTTTCTGATTTTTTGGGCGATTTCCTCCTGAAAGGTGATCATTCTTCAAATGCATCTCGTTGTCCATTTTGTAATAAAAGCTTTGAAGAAATTGCTAAAGATGGAAAAATGGGTTGCGCAGAGTGTTATACTACCTTTTATGACAAGCTCCTTCCGTCCTTGCAGCGTATTCATGGTAAAGGTACTCATATGGGCAAAAAGCCTGACAGCGAAGGTGGTTTGCAGAACAAAATAGCTTTGTTGAAAGAACAATTGGAAAATGCAGTTCGTCAGCAGGATTTTGAATCTGCTGTTAAAATTCGTGATGAAATTAATTCAATATTAATGGCAGGAGGGGAGCAGCAATGAGCGCTAAGTGGTATTTGGGTACAGGTGCTCAGAATGACGTTGTAATAAGCACAAGTATTCATCTTGCACGTAACATAAAGCAATATCCCTTTCCTGCAAGCCTTTCACTGCAAGATAAATTGAAGGTGAATTCTGTAATAAAAGAAGCTACTGAATCAATAAATGACTATGCTTTTAATTACTATGAAATGAAAACACTTTCGCAGGCAGAGGTTGTATCCTTAGCTGAAAGGCATCTGGTGAGTCCTGAATTTGCTTCTTCGCGGGATGGCAGAGCTCTTCTTCTCACAGAGGATGAGGCTGTCAGCATTATGCTAAATGAAGAAGATCACATCAGACTTCAGGTAATGTACGCAGGTTTTGCCCTTGATGAGGCTTACAGAACTGCTGATAAAATTGACAGTCAGTTAAGTGAGAAAATGCAGTTCGCTTTTGATAACAGGTTAGGTTATCTTACTCAAGACCCAACAGCTTTGGGTACAGGAATGAAAGCATCTGTGGTGCTTCATCTTCCTGCCCTTGTTACATCCTCGCAAATTACAAAGCTTATTACAACCGTTTCAAAGCTTGGTCTTTCTCTTCGTGGCTCTTATGGTGAAGGCGCGGCAGCTAAAGGCGATTTGTTCCGATTAAGCAATACTATAACTCTCGGAATTTCAGAGAAAGCGGCTATTGAAAATCTCAAATCTATTGCATTGCAGATTGCAGCGCAGGAAAGAATTGCAAGAGAAGAAATTTTTAAAGCACCGGTTACTGAAGACAGAATTTTCAGGGCTTACGGTGTTCTGAAATATGCAAGAATGATTGACACAAGCGAGTTTATGGAGCTTATATCTCTTGTCAGATTGGGTGCGGTTAAGGGAATAATAAATATGGATTGTGCACAGATTGAAGCACTAATGATTCATATGCAACCTGCAACAATTTCTCTTTCTGTTGACAGACCTTTGGACAGGGTTGAAAGGGATAAGTTGAGAGCTCAGCTTGTTCGCCATAATTTAACTTAATATTTTAAAAATAACTGCCGAAACTATTTTTATTCGGCAGTTATTTTTTTGTTGAATTATAAGTATTGATATGGTATTATATTTTTCGCTATTTTAATGTCGAGGTATTTATGGAAGAAAAAGTAACAAAATCAAAAGCGCTGGTTTCTTCTTTGCTTTTAACCATTGCCGCGTTTATATGGGGTACTGCTTTTGTTGCCCAAAGCGAAGGTTTAAAAGAAATAGGAAACTTCACATTCTTATGTTTAAGGTCTTGTCTTGCAGTAGTTGTTCTGACTCCTGTTTCTTTAGCCATAATGAAAAGAAATAAAAAGACCATAGGTGACGGACCTCATAATGAAAATAAAACATTTTTTTCTAAGAGACTTATTGTAGGTGGGCTTCTTTGCGGCACTTCTGTTTGCCTTGCATCTTTGGTGCAACAGTATGGAATTATGTATTCAAGTGTGGGTAAAGCGGGGTTTTTGACAACTCTCTATATTCTCATAGTTCCGCTTCTGGGGTTGTTTCTTAAGAGAAGAGTAAAACCTATTCTTTGGCTTTGTATAATTATTGCCACTTGCGGAATGTATTTCCTTTGCGTTACAGATGTTGGCGGAATAAGTGTTGGCGATGCACTTCTTATACTTTGCGCATTTCTTTTTGCAGTTCAGATTATGATAGTTGATCATTTTGTTCAAACTGTTGACGGGGTTCGGCTTTCGCTTGTTCAGTTTTTTGTTTCTGCGGTTATCTCTGCTATAGGAATGTTCTTTTTTGAAAATCCTGATCCGGATGCAATTTCAAGAGCGTGGTTTGCTATTTTCTATGCGGGCGTAATGTCCTCCGGTATAGCGTTTACTCTTCAGATAGTTGCTCAAAAGAATCTGAATCCCACAGTTGCAAGCCTTTTAATGAGTCTGGAATCGGTTTTTGCTGCTTTGGCAGGCGCATTCTTTGGTGAAAGGCTCACCGGAAGCGAAATATTTGGTTGTGCTCTTGTATTTATTGCCATAATACTTGCTCAACTTCCTGTTGAAAAAATAATGAAAAGCAAAAAAACTTCAAAGAATATATAACAGTTTATTTGAAGTTTTTTGTTTTTTAATGTTGATTTAATAAAATATTAACATTGTTAGAGTAAACTGATGTCTGATTTTTCGGAGGTGGTAAAATGGTTTGTGTTTTACTGGTGGAAGATGATGTTCAGTTTAACAGAATCGTTTGCTCATATCTTACAGATAACGGATACAGTGTTGTTGGCTGTCATAGTGCAGGTGAGGCACTTGAACAAATGGAAAAGCTGTCTTTTGATATGATTATTTCAGATATTATGATGAAGGATGTTGACGGGTTCGAGTTTGCACAACAGGTTCGAGGTGTGAACAAAGATGTTCCGATTTTATTTTTAACCGCTCGTGATGATTTACAATCAAAAGAAAAAGGTTATAGAATCGGAATTGATGATTACATAGTCAAGCCCGTTGAAATGAAAGAAATGGTTCTTCGGATTGAGGCTATTCTCAGAAGAGCGAATATTGCTAATAAAAAGAAAATTGTTGTGGGAGATTTGGTGTTGGACTCAGTCGAAAGTGCTGCCTATCTGAAAGGTAAAGATTTAGGGCTTTCAGTTAAGGAGTTTAATATTCTTTTTAAATTTTTATCATATCCTAAGCACACATTTACCAGAACTCAGCTAATGAACGAATTTTGGGGCTACGATAGTGAAAGTGCACCGCGAACGGTTGATGTTTGCATAACAAAACTAAGAGGAAAGATTTCTGAGTGTAAGGATATTGAAATTGTAACTGTGCATGGTCTTGGTTACAAGGCGGTGATTCTCGTATGAGAAGAGGAGTAAGAGAAAAGGTTTTCGCAAGCAGACTTCGTAATTTCGTTGTTGAATTTATTTCTGTTTTTTCAATTGTTGCATTGAATGGCACATTTCTCGTATTGATTTTGATAAGTGTTATAAATAAAGGCTTTGATAAATCCACTATTGCTCTATCCGGTGCCCTTTATCTTTTTTTTGGATGCACCCTTTCTACATGCCTTATTTATTTTGTTAAAGGCAGAGTTTACCACAATAAGATAAAGTTTTTTTATGACACAGCAAGTAAGGTTGCAAAAGGGGATTTTGATATAAGAGTTCCAGTTCTTTTTGATAAGCCTAAAAGCGAAATGGATTATCTTGCATTGAATTTTAACAAAATGCTTACGGAAATATCTTCATTGGAGAATATGCGGAATAATTTTGTGGCTGATGTTTCCCATGAAATTAAAACACCTTTGAGCGTTATTCAAGGATATGCAGATTTATTGCAGACACCCGGAATCTCAAATGAAAAAAGAACAGAATATGTCTCACTTTTGTCCGAAGCTATAAATACTCTGACAGATTTGGTAGCAAATATTCTGAAGCTCAGCAAAATAGAAAATCAAGGCATTGTTCAATACGAACGCTTTTCTTTAGATGAGCAGTTGAGATCATGCATTCTCTCTTTTGAAGAAAAGTTTGAGAGAAAGAATATATCCATAGAGGTAGACCTTGACGATGTTACTGTGAAGAGTGATAAATCGCTTTTGGAAATTGTATGGAATAATCTTATTTCAAATGCAGTAAAATATACAGATTTTGGCGGTGAAATTTCCGTCATACTGAAAAAAGAAAACGGTAAAAAAATTATTTCCATTTCCGATAATGGTTGCGGAATGTCTCCTGAAACGGTCAAGCAATGCTTTGAAAAATTCTATCAGGGTGATACATCTCATTCTCAAGAGGGTAACGGTTTAGGTCTTGCTTTAGTTAAACAGGTTGTTACTATGCTTAATGGTGAAATAAGTGTAGAAAGTGAGTTGGGTAAAGGGTCTTTATTTACAGTTATTTTATAGGGTTTAACATATTGTTAACAATGATATATTAGACTAAAAAAGTTATTGGTGGTGAGGGCAATTAAGAATAAAAACAAATCGGATTTTAAGGCGGGTAAGACGATTATAATAATTTTCGAGATCGCTATATTATTGACTCTTACTGTTATTGTTTGCTTCGTTATTAAAGGTGATATATCACTCAAGGCTCCTGATGGAGCAAAAAATTCTGCCGAAGATACAACCTCCGAAATAGTTTATAAAGAAGGTTTAACATTCGGTGCAACTGAAGAAAACAAAAATCAAGATGACGATTTTCTTGAGAATATAGAAAATATCGGTAATTTCGAGCATTTTTCTCATGTGGCAGATAATGCAGAAAACAAAAATGAGAATGTTACTAAATCCGAAAACAAATCAGACAATCCAGTGAAAAATGAAGGTACACCCACTGTTTCTCAGAATGCTGGTAATACAGTTCTTGCTGACCCTTCGGATTGGAGTAAAAGCGAAATACTTTTAAAAGCAAAAGAGGCAGTGAGAAAAACTAAATCATATTCGGGCAATTTAACAGTAAACCATTCGGAAAGTTTTGTTGCGGATGTCACTGAGTGCACAGGTGGAGATATTGTCAAAACTGTTGTTAATCTTATGCTCGGTTGGGTAGTTAAGCCTGTTCAGGAAACATTGCTTTTTCAAAATGGTACTGCGGTAAATTCCGAGGGAGAAACGGTTCCTATAATTCTTCCGAAGCGCGGTGAGTTTAGTTTAACAGAAAGCGGTGTAAAGTCTGCTTCGGTGCAACGTGCAGGTAGCGAATATGTAATTAAAATTAACCTTGTTGAGGAAAGTGTCGGAATGAACGATGTTCCTAAACACAATGCAGCATCAATAGGATATCTTGATGTGGCAAATTTCGATATTAGCTTTATGGAAGTTGATTCAGCAGATATCGTTTATAAAGGTTCAAGCATTGAACTTAAAATAAATGCAGAAGGTTATGTGACCTATGCGAATTATAAAATACCGCTCCATATAGATGGCTCAGCTCATAGAGGGTCAATAAGTGGTTCTGCTACTTTTGATGGTGAGCAAACTGAAGAGTGGAAACTTAATTGGTAACAGAGAGGGATTTGGAAATGGCGTTAAAACAAAAAGCAGTTGCTTTTATTGTGAAAGAAGCAATCAAATATGTAAGAAAGGATTATGACAGGAATCTTTTCAAGCTTATTGATTTTGGTGATAAGTTAGTTAAAGAGGAAATTCATCATAAGGTATTGAGAGGCCTCAAAGATAGACTTTCAAGACCGGGGAATGAATGGGCAACTCTTATAAAAAGAATAGTTATGGATACAGATCCTAATGTTATTCAAAAACTTATTCCCCCGTTTATTAATAGTGTTGTTAAAAGTTATGACAGAAGACTTGCAGCAATGAAAGAACATGGCTGCAATATTCCTTGGGCGATTCTTATTGACGTTACAACTGCATGTAATCTTAAATGCACAGGTTGTTGGGCAGCACAGTACGGCAACCACCTTCAGATGACTTATGACGATATAAATAAGGTTATCCAAGAGGGTAAAGCGCTTGGTACATATGTTTACCTTTATACAGGCGGCGAGCCTTTAGTTCGTAAAAATGACCTTCTTCGCATTTGTAAAGAAAATCCGGATTGCCTTTTTATTACATTTACAAACGGAACTCTCTGTGATGATGCCTTTGCAGATGAACTTAAAAAGGTAGGTAATATGTTCCTCACTATATCAATAGAGGGTAATGAGGAAACAACTGATGCCCGCCGTGGAAAAGGCACATATAAAGCAGTTATTTCTGCTATGGAGCGCCTCAAAAAACGCGGTATTCCTTTTGGTTCTTCTCTTTGCTATACAAAACTCAATGCGGATGTTATCGCTTCCGATGAATATGCAGATTTCCTTATTTCACAAGGTGTTCTTTTCGCTTGGTATTTCACTTTTGTTCCTGTCGGTTGCGGTTCAACTCCTGAACTTATGGCTACTGCAGAACAACGTGAAATGATGTATAATCAAATTCGTAAATGGAGATTTAAAGAAGTTAAGCCTATGTTCACAATTGACTTCTTTAATGATGGTGAATATGTTGGCGGATGCGTTGCCGGTGGTAAACAATATTTCCACATCAGCGCAAACGGTGACTGCGAGCCTTGTGTATTTGCACATTATTCAAATGTTAATATTAAAGACAAAGACAAGCATGTTATTGATGCACTTAAGAGCCCGATATTTATGGCTTACAAAGCACGTCAGCCTTTCTCAGATAATATGCTTCGTGCATGTCCTGTTATGGATAATCCCGGTGCTATTAAGAAGATGGTTCAGGAGTCAGGTGCAAAATCAACAGACCTTCAGAGTCCTGAAAAGGTAGAGGAGCTTTTTGCAAAAACAGTGGATGTTGCAAGAAAGTGGAAAGATACTGCTGATAGAATGGCGAACGACTATGGCTTCGTAGAATGGCATATCCGTAGTGTTGACATCTATAAGGGCTACGAGTCCGAGCATATTAAAGACTACGAAGATTTTGAGTAAGATTTTAAAACGGAGGCACTCATTTTGGTAAAATCGAAATCAATTGAAAGAGCCAAAAGTGCCGAATCGGTAGGCATAGATTCCTCGGTTATCGCAAAGATGACCGAGGAAATGTCGTATCGCGGCATAAATATTCATAGTTTGATGATTTTGCGACAAGGGAAAGTGGCATGTGAGGCATGGAGTAATCCCCTTACGGCTGAAACTCCCCATATGGTTTATTCCATAAGCAAAAGCTTCCTTGCAACTGCGTATGGTTTTGCCTTGGACGAGGGGAAAGTAACAAGAAACACAAAGCTTGTTGAAGTTTTTCCTGAATTGCATTCAAAAAAGGACAAATATCTTGAAAAGTTGACAATACACCATCTTTTATGCATGACTGCAGGAAAGCAAACCTCAATTCGTGGCAGTAAAAGCGATGATTGGCTCAAGCTCTTCATTAACGCAAAATGGATTTTCGAACCCGGTACCAGTTGGCGTTATATTAACGATAACTATTACATTGCCTCAAAAATGCTTTGTAAAATTCTGGGAATGTCAATAACAGAATATCTTACACCTCGTCTTTACGAGCCACTTGGAATAGAAACTCCGTTTTGGGAGCATTCTCCGGATGGCGTAGAGGCCGGTGGCTGGGGATTGATGCTAAAAACGGAGGATATAGCAAAGCTTCTTCTTTGTTATCAGGATAATGGTGTATATAATGATGTGCAGGTTGTTCCAGCTTGGTGGACAAAAGAAGCAACTTCATTTATAAGCGATAGCTCGGTAAGTGAAAAAGCGGCAGATGCAAGTGCAGGCTACGGTTGTGGCTTTTGGCGATGTGCAGGTATGCCTAATACGTATAGAGCCGAGGGTATGTTTTGCCAATATGCTATTTCTTTAGAGGATTATGGAGCTTCTCTTATAATGACTTCTGATCACAGTGATTTGCAGGAAACTCTTGATATCGTTTGGAAGCATATTCCAGGAGCATTCATTGAGCCGGATTTTGAGCAAATAGGTCAAAAAATAGTTTTGCCTGATAAGTCAGCGGTTGTTGTAAAAGATAGGTCAAAAACAGAAGAGCAGATTAACAGAAAAAATTATTCTCTTCGCAAATGTAAATTTATAAATTTCATTGGCTTTCCTATTAGCGTTTTACCGATGCCTATAGTGTTTTTTGCAAAAGAGCGAGGGGGGAATATGACGGATTTGTCCTTTGTGTTTAATGACAAAGGGTGCCGTTTTTCTTGGAAAGAGGATGGTGGTTTTGAAAATAACATTTTCCTTTCTATGAACGGTGAAGCAAATCTGGATGAAATCGTTTTGGGTGAGCTCAGAATGACTGTTAGATGCTATGCCTATTGGGAAAATGATAATACACTCGTTATGAAAATCCGCCCATTGGCAACTGTTGCAGAAAGAGTTTTAAAGTTTGAGTTTAATGGTAAAAAAATTAAAATGTATCCCAGTTATATTCCCGGAACTGATGAAAAGGCTAAAAAAGTAGGGGATAAGCTAAAATGTATTTTAATCGGAAAGTGGTTTCATTGGTGGATTGATTTTCTTGTTCCGAGAGTAGGAAAAATTCTTAATCCCACACATTACGGAAAACAAAAATGAACAATACCAAAAGGAAAAAACTAACTAAATGTTAAATTTCCTTTTGGTATTGTATTTTCTTTTATAATTTATTATACTTATTATGTATATTTATGAAATGATTTAACGAGGTGTTAGTTTTGGCTAAATATGGCTTTGACTTGCAACGTAAAAATAAAAAAAGAAAAACTACAGTTTTGATTAGTTTGTTTATTTGCTTTGTAGTTGTTTTGGGGTCAGTTTCAACATTTTTGCTTTGGCGTTCTTTGAATTATGATTTTAACAATATTTTTGTGAGGACGGATGAAGAAAGCACAACAACGCCACAAACTACTGAGAAAGCGGATAGTATTGTTTATGAGGGAGAAGCACTTTTTCTTGTAGCGGTTACTTCGGATGATGGGAAACACACCCGCTTTATAAATCTTATTGATGTTAATTTGGGTGATAAAACTATCAGAGTTATTCCGTTTGACCATAGCGCTAAAGGAAAAGATAGCAAGCTTACCTTTGGGAAAATTTTGAGTACAAAAGGCGTTAAGGAGCTTGTGTCCTGTGTTGAAAATGATTTAAATGTAAATATAGATAAATTCGTTCTTTTAACAGATACAGGCTACAAATCAGTTTTCAGAGCACTTGGCGATGTAACTGTTAAAGTTGACAAGGATGTTGAATACGATACCCCGGATATGTTTTTAGAGCTTAAAAGAGGAGAGAATACCATAGCTCCCGAAAAGGTTTTTAAATATATGAAATATATTTGTGAAACCGAAAAGGGTTATGAATGCTCAAGGCTTAATGCTGAGGTTGTTGTTTCTGCTTTTGAAGCTTTCTATAGTATTGAAAAATTCAATTCAGCTGACGCACTTTTTTCAAAACTTATCAATTATTGTAAATCCGATATTTCGATAGTTGATTATACAGAAAATAAAGATAAAATAGAGTATCTTATTCCAAAAACATCAAAAGAAAAGCTGAAGGTTTATGTTTCCGAAAGGGAGATTGATGATGAATAAATTTGACAAAAAAGCAAAAATAATTTCTGCTTTAATCGCTGTTTTTTTTGTTGCAATCGGAGTTATCGGTTCAATACTTTATATGTTGTATAACACAACCTTGAAGCCTATGGATTTTTCTGCGGTTAGTGGGCCTGCAACCGGTGAAGGTACAGGATATTACAGACATTGTTACGAAGAACTTACTCCTCAGGAACAAAAGGTTTATTCCGTAATACTTCAGAAAATATATGCAATGCCTGAGAAAATTGAAATACCTGAAATGGGCTCAAGCGATTTGAATAAAATATTTACTGCCATTTCATACGACAATCCTGATCTTTTCTTTTTGGGATTGAACTGCAGAGTGTATACAGAGGGTTTGAAGACCTTTTTTGAACCATCCTACACTATGACTCTTGCAGATTATCAGAAACAGTTGGATGAATTGAAAACGATAATTCCTGTTGTTATTCAGGGTGCACAGAAATATAGCTCATTGTATGAAAAAGAACTGTATGTTCACGATTATATTATTTCTAATTGTGTTTATATCGCTCCCGAGGGTAGCCCAAATGCAAATTCTATGTACGGTTGTCTGGTAGAGGGTAAGGCCTCTTGTGAAGGTTATTCCAGAGCATTTCAGTATTTGATGAATGTTTTGAATATTGATAACAGACTTGTTACCGGAGAATCTGCCGAAGATGGTGTAAACTATGTGGGGCATATGTGGAATTATGTTGTTCTTGATGGTGAGGGCTATTTTGTTGATGTTACATGGGATGACCCTAAAACAGCAACTCAGGTTCTGCGTCACACATTCTTTAATGTATCAACTAACGACATACTTGTGGAGCATAGAAATATTGAGCAGACAATACCTCTTACAACGGCAACAAAATACAACTATTTTATAAAAGAAAATGCTTTTGTATATGACGTATCAGAGGACAGGTTGGCAAATTCTGTGGAGAATGCGGTGTATAAAGCACGCCAGAGGAATTATTCCTGTGTGGAATTGCGTTTCAAGGATGCAACAGCTTTATATCAGGCAAAGGATACTCTGTTTAATGCAGGTGTTGTTTATACAGTTTTTCACGATGTTAGAATTATTGAAGATTTAATTGGTGCAAAAGTATATTATAGTACAGATGAAGAGATGAATGCAATTTGTCTTTTCTTTTGAGGTGATTAAGTGGATAGAGAAAAAATAGAAAAAGCGGTACGGGATATTCTTGAAGCAATTGGTGAAGATCCTGACCGTGAAGGCCTTAAAGAAACACCGAATAGAGTTGCAAGAATGTATGAAGAGGTTTTTTCGGGACTTTCCGAAGATGCTCATACACATTTGAAGCTTTTCAATGAGCCGGGAAATGATGAAATGGTTGTTGTTCGAGATATACCATTGTACTCAATGTGCGAACATCATTTGTTGCCTTTTGTGGGCAAAGCACATATTGCATATATTCCTGCTGATGGTAGAATAATCGGTCTTTCGAAGCTTGCTCGTATAGTTAATGTTTATGCAAAACGTCCTCAGGTTCAAGAACGCCTTACAACTCAAATTGCAGATTTCCTGTATGATGAATTAGGGGCAAAAAGTGTTGCTGTTATTATTGAAGCTGAACATCTTTGTATGACTATGCGCGGTGCAAAGGCTGCAGGTGCTGTTACCCAGACTTCCGCGCTTCGTGGCACGGCAAGAAGCGATGCCAGAACACGTTCTGAAGTTATGTCCTTGTTGACAGGTGGGAAATAATGTTTTCTTTTAAAAGCTTATCAAATATAAAAAATGCTCCTCTTATAATGGGAATTCTGAATATTACACCTGATTCATTTTCTGATGCTGGTGAATTTAATGGCCTTTCGAGTGCTCTCGAAAGGCTTGATAAACTTTATAAAGAGGGTGCAGATATTATTGATATCGGTGCGTGTTCAACCGCACCCGGTAATACTATTGTATCTGTTGAGGAAGAATTGAAACGACTTGAGATATTACCACGACTTGTTGCGTTTTCAAAAGTTCCTTTGTCAATTGATACAATGAAACCTGAAATAGCAAAGTTTGCTTTAGAAAATGGTGTTAGTGTTGTAAACGATGAAAGCGGCGTTTTTAATCCTGATATGGCAGAGCTTGTAAGAAATCACAATGCAGGATGGATTTTTATGCATACGGGTGGTAAATCCTCAAAGGACGCCGGACAATATGAAAATGGCGTTGTTGAAGCTGTTATGTGCTTTTTTGAAAAAATGAGAACACAGGCAATTGCCTCAGGGATAAATGAAGAATGTCTTTGCTATGATTGTGGTATCGGTTTTGGCAAAAGTCGGGAAGACGATGTTGAACTTTTGAAGAATTGCAAAACACTTTCTGAATATTCACCATTGTTAATTGGTGCTTCCAGAAAAAGAGTTATAGGAAAAATGACCGGAGAAGAAAAACCCAAAGAAAGAGTGGCGGGAAGTGTGGCAGCTGCAGTGTTTTGTGCTGTGAATGGTGGGAAAATTTTGCGCGTCCATGATGTTAAAGAAACAGTAGATGCATTAAGAGTTATTAATATACTATTATAATATAGGTGAAAAAATGGAAAAGATAATTGTTAAAGGTTTGCGATTAAAAGCTTATCACGGAGTAAATCCTGAAGAAAAAATAGACGGACAGATGTTTGAACTTGATATTACCGCTCTTATTGATGCAAAGCGTGCAAATGCAAGTGATGCACTTGACGACACAGTCAGTTATGCAAAGATTATTAAAACTGTAAGAGCTGTTTTTACCGCAGAAAGCTATAATCTTATTGAATATGCTGCTAATAAAGTTGGTATGGAAATAATGAAAGCGTACCCGAAACTTAAAAGCGTTACGGTGCTCCTCAAAAAACCTGAAGCACCGATAAGTGCAGATTTTGATTATGTTGCGGTAGAAGAAACAATAACAAGAGAAGAGTATGCGGAGATAGTTGGCGAATGAAAGCTGTAATAGGTATCGGCACCAATATAGGTGATAGAGCAGGCAATATCAGAAATGCAGTTGAAGCATTGGATTTGTTACCTGGTGTTAAAGTTTTGAGATGTGCTTCTATTTATGAAACTGACCCTTGGGGTTATACTGAGCAACAAAGCTTTTATAATACTGTTGTTGAAGTTGAAACCACAAAATCGCCCGAAATACTTTTGGGGGCTTGTTTGGGTATTGAGTCAGGAATGGGTCGAGTTCGTGAATTTAAATACGGACCCCGTGTAATTGATTTGGATTTGTTGGTGGTTGAAGGCTATGAGAACAACTCGCCTGATATAACCGTTCCTCATTCTTTAATAGGGGAGCGCGATTTCGTTCTTGTGCCTTTAAATGAGCTTTATGAAGATATGAATGTTCTGGGCTTTTCTTATATAAATCAGTATGAAAATATAAAGGGAAAAACAACTGCAAAAAAAGTTTGAAAAATTTAAAATTGGGTATTGACATTTCGATATTACGGTGATATAATTCTGTCTCGTTGGCGACAAACAGAGCTCGTCGGAAACAACCGGAATTTGCTCTTTAAAGCGAGAAAAAGCGAAACACCCGGGTGGGTTGTAAAAACGCTAAAAAATCGCAAAAAAGTTGTTGACAAATGATATCGAAGATGATATTATATTCAGGCACTCGCGAGTTGAGGACAAACTTCCGAGCCTCGAGAGTAGCGAACGAACCTTGAAAATTAAACAACGAGAAAAAAGAAACCCTTGAGATTTTTTTGAGCGTAAAAGAGATTTTGCGACAGTAAAATTCGGGCTTCGAAAGAAGTTTGAAAGCGATACGCTAGAGTATCGGTCAATGAGCGAGAAAGCTCTGAAAAAGGTTTAAGCATCGAAAGATGATTAGATACAATTTTTTAGAGAGTTTGATCCTGGCTCAGGACGAACGC
>JAZUOL010000062.1:0-3208 GCA_045604605.1 Acutalibacteraceae bacterium
CCTGTTTTTGTTCCTCTTGTGTTAAGATTTGAACCGAATACTGCAAGACGCTCCACATATTGAGGGTACGTCACCGCAAAGCACATAGCAAGATTACCACCATCGGAAAAACCGCAAAAGCCTGCTTTTTCAACACCTAAATGATCAAGAAGAGCTTTTAAGTCATCACAGAAAAGCTCGAATGTAAGTTTTTTATCACCCAAAGGTGTTTTGCCTGTTCCTCTTGTTGAAAAACGAATGATTTTAAAATGCTCTGAAAGAGGTCTGTATAAATCCCCCTCAAAGCAACGATAATCTCCACCGTTGCCATTCAGCATAACAAGAGCTTCACCGTTTTCATTACCGCTTATATGATATTCAAAATCCAGACCATCATGATTGAAAAAACCATAATCTATAACTTTTATTTCTTCCATAATGCACCTCCCAGAATGTATAATAATAATACTCCAAATCTTTTAAAAGTGCAACTGTTGACGAAAAAGAAAGAATTTAGTAAAATACATTTTGTATATTTTTACTTTGGAGAGAATAATGGATTTACTAACTTATTTTTCAAACTTGTGCAGACAATTAGGTATTCACTTAAAAACCGAAAGCCCGTCAATAAAAACTCTTGTTTCCAATAAAAAGAATAAAAACAAAAATGGCGTTGTTGCACGATACAATTTTGGTGAGTTTTCTATGGATATATATTACATAGAAAATATGAAAGGTGGAGGAATCCGTCAAGTTATATGGCTTTCATTTTTCTTTGACAGAGAACCGTCCATAACCTTCTCCGTATATGATATTTTATCAATAACTGAACCCGAAAATTTCAATTGCTATACCTATTCATTTGTTGATTCAAATGAACTTGTCAAAAGTTGCTTTGAAGAAATAGAAAAACTTTTAAAAAAGCTTATCCCCGAACTTTCACAAATAGCAGAAAACGGTGTCGAAAAGAATAAGTTAATAGAAAAACAAAAGCAAAAAATCAATGCTTATTTCGGAGATAATATTATTGAAGCAAGTCAGTTTTTAAAAGACTCTGCAGATAAGATTCTATCAATGATGTTTTATAACTTTTTTCAGTATCAGATTGACACTTATGTTTTGGGTTCCCCTGCTTTATTCTTCAAGGGCAAAGAAGAAAAAGCTTTGAAAGCCTTAAAAAAAGCAAAATATCGTTCTCTTTACGAAGATAATCTTCTCAGTTACCTTGAAAAAGGTGGTAAAGCGCCCCAACTTTCGCAAACCGCAAATGATGCATCAACCGAAAAAGGTACTGCCCGACAGGGAACGGATGCAAAGGGTTCTTTAAAAATTCTTTTATACACTTTACTTTTGACAATCCCTCTTTCCGCAGTTATGATCGGGCTATTCTGCGGATTAACTTATTTAACCGCAACAGACTATCTTTTCATTTACGGTATAAAAGAAAATTTGATTTTTCTGCCGTTTTTCTCAACTCTTCCTGCAGTTGCAATTGCCTTAAACATTTTTTGCAGAAAAAAAGCAAAGAATAAAAATATTCATATGCCCACATTACAGCCCAAGGCAAAAACAGTTTTGAAATATTTCACGATTCTGGCAGAAAGTATTGCCATAATCTCGCTTTTCACTTGCATAAACTCAACTTTGGTCCTCCGTAACAATGATTTCCTTTATTCAACTGCGGATTTTCCGCTTTCAAGAACAAGTTGTCAATATAGTTCAATCGACTATGTTGCAATTGTTGAAGGCTACACCTATAAAGGAGAATTTCAAAAAGACCCCCATATAGTTTTTGTTACCAAAAGCGGTACAACAATTGATGTTTATAATTCAACTTTCTTCTCTGCAGAAAAATTCAAAAATGAAACAGAACGCTTTTTGAAAGAAAAAGGTATTGAAATAAAACAATTAAAAACAACAGATTAACGTATAAACACCTCATTGATTTTAAATAATCAATGAGGTGTTTAGTTTAAGCGTCAACAGAATCTAGATATTTGTAAATATACTCCCACAAAAGCTGTTCTGCAAGTGCCATATTCTCTGCATCCTTTTCCAAGCCGTGACCTGAGGTTGGATAGGAATTGAGCACATGCTCTATTCCGTATTCTGTAAGCTTTGCATCTAAATCAACAGCGTTTCTGTATGGAACAATATCGTCCTTCATACCGTGATTTATAACGGTAGGAACAGTGTTTTCATCTATATAATAAATAGGCGAAACAAATTTCAAAGCTTCCTTTGCTTCGGCACGTGTTGCATAGGTATGAGGATATCCGCTTGCATAACCGAGCACCTGAGCAACAAACTCTTCATCGCCAAGACCATTGTTAGCTTGAAGCTCTTCATTGTAATAATAATACTCATCCGATAAATCTGCAGGACCGCAATAGCTTGCAACAGCTTTGGGCGGGATAGGAGAAGAATCTGCACGGGAATAGGCATAATGAAGCGATAAATGACCGCCTGCAGAACCACCTGTAGAAAGGAATCCCGATATTTCAACTCCGTGAGAGTCGCCGATTTCCTTAACAAGTGTCATCGCCTGCTCAATATCATCCATTATATCATCGAGATTGACTTTCTCGTCAATATAACGGTACCTTACTGCCACACCTGCATAGCCTGCCTTCGCAACCTGCTCAAGTCTGCCGGCAAACTCATTTTCATCTCCGTACATCCAAGCACCACCGTGAAGCATAAGAACTATGCCGACAGTCTTTTTATTCTTAGGGATGTATAAATCAAAGTAATGCCGTTCATTATCACCATATTGGGTATCAAAATACACATAGTTATCCTCAGCAGAAATACCAAAGGCTTCTTCCAAATCACAACCATCTGCACTACCGTCACCATTAAAATCGCAAGCCATCAATGAGGCTTTTCCCACATAATTTTTATTGGTTATTGTCTGTTTTATATTGGTTGTGTCTTCATCCGTGCAAATGCCATCACCATTGAAATCGCCGGGACCATACACCTCTAAAGTTTGAAATCCAAAATAAACTATCCATGCCTGAGCTGCATCTATAACATCAATTACCCTGTCGCCATTAATATCTGCTCTGGCAAAAGTAACAACATCCTCAGCAGTTTCTTCTGTATTCTTGTCACTCAATCCCATATTAATAAAAATCTGATAGTCTGCTGTACCGATGCTTTTATCATCATTCAAATCACATAAGCTACCAACAGAATAACCTATATCTGATTCATACTTTGCAAC
>JAZUOL010000063.1:0-62268 GCA_045604605.1 Acutalibacteraceae bacterium
AGTTCTTTGCGTTCCTTATATCGACATTTTTGCAGCACAGGAAGCAGCTGCAGGCTCCAACATCAAAATTGGTGCAGAAAACTGCCACTGGGCAGAAAGTGGCGCTTTCACAGGTGAAGTTTCAGCTCCTATGCTTAAAGCAATCGGGGTTGAATATGTTATTATCGGTCACTCCGAAAGAAGACAGTATTTCGGTGAAACTGATGAAACAGTTAATAAGAGAGTAAGAGCTGCTCTTGACAGCGGTCTTACAGTAATCCTTTGCGTTGGCGAGCTTCTCGACGAACGTAAAAAAGGCGTTACAATGGAAGTTGTTCGTTCACAGACAAAGATCGCTCTTCAGGGTGTTTCTAACGAAGAGCTTGACAGAATTATCATCGCTTACGAACCCGTTTGGGCTATCGGTACAGGTGAAACTGCAACAGCAGAGCAGGCAAATGAAGTTAACCATGCAATCCGTGAGGTTCTTGGTGAAATCTATTGCCCCAAATGCGCAAGCCGCGTAACAATTCAGTACGGCGGTTCTATGAATGCAGGTAACGCAGCAGAGCTTCTCGCTGAGGTTGATGTTGACGGCGGTCTTATCGGCGGTGCATCTCTTAAAGCAGCAGATTTCTCTGTTATCGTTAAAGCAGCAAGCGTTTAATTAAATTAAAAACAGTAGGGCAGACCAATCGTCTGCCCGAAATTTCTGTTAAGATAAAATTTTCCTAAGTTAAATTTAAAAGGTGATTAAAATGTCTGAAAAAGTACTTTTAGTTGTTATGGACGGTATCGGCTATTCTAAAACAGGTCTTGGTGACGCTGTTACTCTTGCTAACACACCCGTTCTTGACAAGCTTCTTAAAGAATGTCCCAATGTTCGCCTTAAAGCTCATGGTTCAGCAGTAGGACTTCCCTCTGATGACGATATGGGTAACAGCGAGGTTGGTCACAATGCTCTCGGTTGTGGTCAGGTTTATTCTCAGGGTGCAAAGCTCGTTAATGAATCTATTGAATCAGGCAAAATCTATGAATCAACCGCTTGGAAAGAGGTTGCAGGCAACTGCGTTGAGAAAAACTCAACTCTTCACTTTATCGGTCTTCTTTCCGACGGTAATGTTCACTCAAATATTTCACACCTTATTGCAATGCTTAAACAGGCTAAGGCAGAGGGTGTAAAGAGCGTTCGCGCTCATATTCTTCTTGATGGTCGTGATGTTCCTGCAACATCAGGTCTCGTTTATGTTGCAGAACTTGAAAATGCTCTGGATGAACTTAATGACGATACATTCTGCGGAAAAATCGCATCAGGCGGTGGCAGAATGGTTATCACAATGGACCGTTATGAGGCTAACTGGAATATGGTTAAGGTTGGTTGGCATACTCATGTTAAGGGTATTGGCAGACAGTTCGTAAGCGCAACTGAAGCAATTGAAACCTATCGTACAGAAAATGAAAGTGTTATCGACCAGGATTTACCTCCCTTTGTTATTGCTGAAAACGGCGAGCCTGTTGGTGCAATCAAGGATGGTGACAGCGTAATTCTTTTCAACTTCCGTGGCGACCGTGCAATTGAGCTTTCAATGGCATTCGATAACGATGAATTTACTGCATTTGACAGAGGTGCAAAGCCCGATGTTTGCTATGCAGGTATGCTCCAGTATGACGGAGACCTTAAGCTTCCCGCAAGATTCCTTGTTAATCCTCCCGAAATTAAGGATACTCTTTCAGAGCTTCTTGTTTCAAAGGGTATGAATCAGTTTGCAGTTTCCGAAACTCAGAAATATGGTCACGTAACATATTTCTGGAACGGTAACAAGAGCGATAAGTTCTCAGAAGAACTTGAAACCTATATGGAAATCCCTTCTGATAAGGTTTCCTTCGATGAAAGACCCTGGATGAAATCCGCTGAGGTTACAGATGCAGTTATCGAAGCTATGGAAAGTGGCAAATATGACTTCATCCGTTGCAACTATCCCAATGGCGATATGGTTGGCCATACAGGTAACCTTGATGCAACAATCACTGCAGTTGAAGCAGTTGACCTCGGTCTTGCAAGAGTTCTTAAGGTTGCAGATAAATGTGGTGTAACAGTTCTTATTACTGCTGACCACGGTAACGCTGACGAAATGCTTGAAAAGGACAAAAAGGGTAACATTGCTCCCAGAACTGCTCACTCACTTAATGCAGTTCCCTTCATAGTTTACAGTAAGAATTCCTATACACTTAAAGATGGTGAATTTGGTCTTGCAAACGTTGCTCCCACTGTGGCAACAATATTTGGTATTGAACCCTATGCTTCATGGGAAGAATCAATGATTTAAAGGCTGAAACGGTTCAAAGAGCATTTCTTTGAACCGTTTTTTAAATTGACAAATATTTGTATAAATGGTAGTATTCATACAGGAGTTGATTTTATGGAAAAAACCAAAAAAACAAACCCCTTTAGTGTTACCGATTCAATGTGCCTTAAAGGTGTTGCCATTATTTTGTTAATGTGCATACATTGCTTTGGCAGTAAAGGTCGTTTCGAAGGATATGAATTTAATTTTTGGCCATTAAGTGAAGAGCTTTATATTCAGCTTGCTTATTACTGTAAAATCTGTGTTTCTATCTTCGCGTTTATAAGTGGTTATGGATTGTATTTATCTGCGAGAAAGAAAACAAATGATTTAACCGAAACTAATAAATGGATTGTTTCAAGACTTATTAAGACCTTGAGCAGCTTTTGGTTATGGTACGTAATAAGCTTTGTTGCAACCTCACTTTATAATAATTTACCCGAAAAATATTATTTTACGGACGGGATTGTAAGAGGCGTAGTATATATGCTTCTTGATTTCTTCGGTATTGCCACATTATTCGGTACACCTATACTTAACGGTTCCTGGTGGTATATGAGTGCTGCGGTAGTCTACATAGTATTGTTACCTTTGCTGGTGAAGTGGACAGATAAATTGGGTTGGGCAAGCTTATTTGCAAGTATTATTATAATCCCGAGAATTTTGTTTAATAACGAGTTCTTTGGTGCGTCAAATATATTCTCGTTCTTTTTGCCTGTTTATTTCGGTGCATTGTTTGCTCACTTTGATTTGTTTGGTAAAATTGAAGAGTTTAAGATTGTTAAAAACAAGATATTCAATGAAATTTTGTTGTTTGTCGGCGGGTTGTTCGCTGTTTTTGTAAGCATATATTTATGGATAAGAGTACCCTATAAGGTTTTGTGGGAGTATCATTTTGCAGTAGCCCCCTTATTTGTAATTGTTTTCTGCAACAGATTTATTTTCAGAGAAGGCGGATTTATCAGAAAAGCAATAAATACCGTATTTGCATTTTTAGGAAAACATTCAATGAATATATTTGTTTTCCATACATTTTTGCGTGCATATTTCCTGAAAAAATTCCTCTTTAGTATGAAATATCCCATATTGACAATTTTATCTCTTTTGTTAATATCTTTGTTGCTTTCAATTGTTTTTGAACTTTTAAAGAAATTAATAAGATATGATAAACTGATTTCTTTGTTAGAAAAGAAAATTCTTTCATTTTTCCCTGCATAATTAAAAGGGGAGCTGTAAAAACTTTCGTTTTTTACAGCTCCTCTTCTGTTATTTTTGGTTTGTTATCAGTTTATAATTACCGCTTTTGAGAATTCGTAATAAATCGTTGTTGTTTTTTATTGGTTCTTCTGTTATGATTCCACCCAAACCAACACCTGTTTCTCTATGACAATCGCTACCGCTTGTGTGGATTTTGATTTCGTTTTCTTCTGCCCATTTCAGAGAATTTTCATTTTCTTCTTTTGTGGATTTTGCATTGAAAACTTCAACACCGTCAAGGTGGTCGGGGTTAGCTCTTCTTATATATTTTCTGAATGGGTGCGCCTGAAGAAAAATGCAACCTCTTTCTCTGAATAATCTGCTTGCTTTTTTAATATAAAGTGAAAGCAAAAAGGGAAGCTCATAAAGCATTTCTTCATTTACGCCGTAAATTAAATAGTCATTAACTGTGGCATAAAACCTTAATTCAACACCAAGTAAAACAGAAAAATCCTCTTTTTCAAATTTTTTTGCTTTTCTGTAGCCTGCAAGGAAATGGTCAAGTGCTTTTCTTTTATTAAAAAACTCAGAAATGTGAAAGGTCATAGGGGAGTAGTGGTCTGTTATAACAATTCCCGAATAACCTGCATCTTTATACAATTTTACAAGCTCTTCTGCATCCAATTGACCGCACCAGCTTGTGTTTTTTGTATGAGCGTGTATTTCGTATTTATATTCCATATTTTCACCTTTGCGTAATAATTTCAACGGGTATTATACATTGTAACTATTTAATTATCAATGGTTTTGTGAGTTTTCACAGAAAGTTAATATTTTCTTGAAATGTTTTTCATTTTGGTGTATTCTGTTGTTATTACAAATTAAGAGGTGTATAAAATGACAGGTATAGGCTTTATTGATGAAATATTAAGCGTTTTAGTTTCAATCTGTATGCTTTTCACCGGGTTTATGGATGCCGGGAACGCTACATCAACTTCCGAGGTTGAATTGGTAAGAGAGGATAAACTTGTTTTTCTTGATGCTTTTGCATCAGGTCAGGGTGTAACAACCGATGGTAAGTATTACTATACATCAGGTTCTTTGACTGCATTTGGTATGACAAGCATTACCAAGTGGGATGCGCAAACTATGGAGCTCGTTGTTCAGAATGATTCTCCTATTCCTCAGGAGTATGTTAAATATTACGGAAGCGATCACGTTGGCGGAATAAGCTATTATGACGGTAAAATCTATGCCGCAGTTGAAAATGAAGCAGAGGATTTGCCTCTTGTTATAACCTATGATGCCGAAAATCTGGAAATTGTTGATATATACAGATTGCCTAACAAAAGACTCCCTGACGGTATTCCGTGGTGCTGCGTTGATGGTGAAAATGGCTATCTTTATTGCTCACAATTTAATGAGGTAAAAGAAATTCTTGCCTTTGATTTGGAAACTATGAAGTATTCGCATAGGATTAAGTTGTCTAAACAGGTTGTTCGTATTCAGGGCGGAGAGGTTTATGACGGAATATTGTATCTTTCATCTGATATTGAAAACAGTAACGATGATAAGATTATTACCGTTGATGTTGAAAGCGGTGCTGTTGAAGAGCTTTGCACCCGTTCTCTTCCATCCTTGGCAGGTAATGAAGCGGAAGGTATAACAGTTTTCCCTATGAAAGACGGCTCTTTTATTCATATTCTTGACTACGATAAAACAGTAGGTGTTTATTTAAGACATTATAAATTGGCTGAGTAAAAAACTAAACGGTTTCGGAGAAATCCGAAACCGTTTTTGCATCAGTGAATATTAAACATTAAACCTGAATAATACAATGTCGCCATCCTGCATTACATATTCCTTACCTTCAGAACGGACAAGACCTTTTTCCTTTGCAACTGCCATTGAACCGCAGTCCATAAGCACGTCAAAGGAAACAACCTCTGCACGGATGAAGCCTCTTTCAAAGTCAGAGTGGATTTTACCTGCTGCCTGAGGAGCTTTGGTGCCTTTTTTTATTGTCCATGCTCTTACCTCGGGTTGACCTGCAGTAAGATAGCTCATAAGACCGAGAAGGTCATAGCTTCTTTCTATAAGTAAATCAAGACCGCCTGTTGAAACACCAAGCTCACTAAGGAACATCTCTTTTTCTTCAGGGTCAAGCTCTGCAATCTGTGCTTCAAGCTCTGCGCAAATTGGAAGAACCTGACTGCCTTCCTCTTCTGCAAGAGCTTTAACTGCATTGTAGCGAGCATTGGATTCAATCTTTGAAGCGAAATCCTCTTCGCTCATATTACAAGCGTAAATAACAGGCTTTGATGTAAGCAAAGCAACTGAATCAAGAATTTCTTTTTCATCATCTGTCAGGTCAACTGCACGGGCACAAATTCCGTTGTCGAGAGCTTCTCTTACCTTTTCGAGAATTGAAAGCTCTGCGGCGAGAGTTTTGTCACCTTTCATAGCTTTCGTTGTTCTGTCGATTCTTCTTTGAAGAATTTCTGCATCGGAGAGAATAAGCTCAAGATTGATGGTTTCAATATCTCTCTGAGGGTCAACAGAGCCGTCAACATGCATAATATCGTCATTATCAAAGCAACGAACAACGTGAATAATTGCATCAACCTCACGGATATGAGAAAGGAATTTATTTCCTAAGCCCTCACCCTTGGAAGCGCCTTTAACAAGACCTGCAATATCAACAAATTCAATTGTTGCAGGAGTAACCTTAACAGGATTATACATTTCGCAAAGTGCATCAAGGCGTTTATCGGGAACTGCAACAACGCCTACATTGGGCTCAATTGTGCAGAAAGCGTAGTTTGCTGCTTGTGCGCCAGCATTTGTAAGCGCGTTGAAAAGTGTGCTTTTACCAACGTTGGGAAGACCAACAATACCGAGTTTCATATAATAACATCCTTTGTAATTCTATAAATATTCGCAGAATATTTTAGCACATTATAAAATGTATTTCAATAATTTTACATATAATTATTATTTTTGAATATCAACTGTTTCAAAAGAGATAATACTTTTGAGGTGGTATTTTGGATTTCAGAACAGATCTTGCGCTTGAACGCAGAGAAATGATTAATGAAGATATCGAAGGTGTTGAGGTTTCGGAATCAGAAAACGCAGAGAGTAAAACAACGGTTATAAAGATCAAATCAGAGGAAGCCGCAAAGCGTTTAGGGAAAGGTGTTGGTAAATATATTACTATTGAAATGAATGCTTTTTCAAATGAAGCGGCAGTCAGCGATGGAAGACTTGATGCTCTTATTGAAGGCATAAAAGAGCTTTTTCCGAAAGGTAACGGAACTGTGCTTGTAGCAGGAGTGGGTAATGATGACATAACTTCTGATGCGTTGGGTCCTGTGACAGCATCCTATGTTTTTGCAACAAGACATATAAATGAGGAACTTCAGCGCGCTGCAGGCTTTTCTGAGAATTTGCGCCCCGTAGTCAGCGTTTCTGCAGGGGTTTTGGGCAAAACGGGGATTGAATCCGGTGAATATATAAAATGTATATGCAGGGCAGTGAAGCCTCAATTTGTGGTGACAATTGATGCGCTTGCCGCAGGGAGCGTGGAAAGGCTTGGTACGACTGTTCAAATGTCTGATACAGGAATTGCTCCCGGCTCGGGAATAGGTAACACAAGAAAGCGAATAGATGAAAGCTATTTAGGTGTTCCGGTAATTGCAATAGGAGTTCCTACTGTGGTTGATGCAATGTCGCTTGCATCGGAATTATCGGGTGTGTCACCTGAAAAGCTTAATAAGTCAAAATCGGGGGATGATTTAAATATGATTGTCGCTCCGAAGGATATTGATTTACTTGTGAAAAATGCATCCTATCTTTTGGCGCTTGCAATAAATTGCGCATTACAACCCTCGCTTACACCAAAAGAATTATACGGACTTATGTAAAATAATTCTAATAACAAAACAACTTTCATAATTTATATTTGGGAGGTGTTTTTTTGAAAATAAAGGATTGTATTCTGCATAAGTGTATTTGTGTTTTGATATGTGTTGCTCTTGTTTCTTCCGTCGTGCTTGGCGGTGATTATATAAGCGCTTTTGTTATTGATAGATTATCAGGCTCTTTTTTATCAGAAAAAGAACTTCAAAGCACAGAATTATCTGTTAATAACGGGTTTAATAACGAGGATAAATCAGCCTTTTCACCATTGGGCTTTGGTGGGGGTGGGTATAACACAGTGTCCCTGACACAAACTCCTTCCGATATTTTAAAATTAATGAAAGAAGCAGAAGAAATTTATAAAAATCTTAAGAAAACAGGGAATATTCAGGAACAACAATTCGGAACAGGTGCATCAACTACTACATTTAGTGTGGTGGATATAAATAACAAAACCGATGAGAAAATAAATATTAAAAGTCTATTGAATTCCTCACCACAATATAAAGAGGTCACGAAGGAAGAACCGTATATTCTGGTGTATCATACTCACACAACCGAAGGGTACGAGCTTCTTGACAAGGGGTGGTACTCCAATCAGTATAATTCCCGCACTAAAGATGCACGAAAAAATATGGTCAGAGTGGGGGAGGAGCTTGTAAAAAAGCTTGAAGAAGCAGGGTATAAGGTAATACACGACAAAACTGTTTATGACAGTAATTATAATGGCGCTTACGCACGTTCTTTAGTAAGCGTTGAGAAATATTTGAAAAAATACCCCTCTATTCAAGTAACTCTCGATGTTCATAGGGATGCTATACATTATAGCGATTCAACGCGTTGCAAGCCAACTGCGGTAATTAACGGAAAAAAAGCGGCACAGGTTATGATTATAAGCGGATGTGAGGGGGATGGAGTGGAGGACTTTCCTCTTTGGAAAAGCAATCTGACTTTTGCAGTTCATTTGCAAAATACTGTTGAAGAGAAGTACAGAGGTTTAATGCGCCCCATATTCTTTTGTAACAGAAAATATAATATGAATGTTACTCCTTGTTCGCTTTTGTTGGAATTCGGGACAGATGCCAATACCTTGGAGGAAGCAGTTTATTCTGCTTCCATTATAGGTGATGCTTTGGCGGAGATGTTGGATAAGGAGATGAAATAATGAAGGAATTTAATAAACTTTTTAATGCTTTTACTATTTTGACTATAATAATAATGCTCATAACAACGGCTTTTGCGGCAGGTGTTACTATAGTGAACAAGGGCAGAAGCAACTTGCATTCGGTAAATGCAACAAGAAACGAGTTTGTAATTAGTGAATATTGCATTAACCCGTTTTTAAATTAAAGAAATTTTTGTAAAATTATTGAAATTCTATTGAAAAAAGTATCAGTTTATTGTAGAATATTAGCAAATATAACTATTGTTTGCTATGCTAATACAATAGTTTGATTTTTAGGAGATGAAACATTTGTCAGTAAAACTCAACACACGCTATCTTGAGGGCTTTGTTAATGAAAACGATGTCCAAGGTATTGCTCCCGAGGTAACGGCTGCGGTTGAACTTCTTAACTCGCGCACGGGCGCAGGAAATGACTTCCTTGGTTGGTTGGATTTACCTGTTGACTACGATAAGGAAGAGTTCACACGTATCAAAAAAGCCGCAGAGAAAATCCGTAGCGACAGCGATGTTCTTGTTGTTATCGGTATCGGAGGATCTTATTTAGGTGCCAGAGCGGCAATCGAATTTTGCAAATCCCAGAACAGAAACTTGCTTGAAAAACCTCAGATTATTTTCGCAGGAAACACTCTTTCCTCTTCAGCGCTTGCAGAAGCAATTGCTCTTTGCGAAGGTAAGGACTTTTCAGTAAACGTTATTTCAAAATCGGGTACTACAACTGAACCCACAATTGCATTCAGAGTGTTCAAAGAAATGCTCGAGAAAAAGTACGGCAAAGAAGAAGCCGCAAAAAGAATTTATGCAACAACAGACAAGGCAAGAGGAACTCTTAAAGAGCTTTCCGATAGAGAAGGTTACGAAACATTCGTTATTCCTGATGACGTTGGTGGCAGATATTCAGTTCTTACAGCAGTTGGCCTTCTTCCTATTGCAGTTGCAGGAATCAATATTGATTCAATGATGCAGGGTGCTGCAGATGCCCGTGAAAAATTTGCAGAAGGCGATGTTTTCACAAATGACTGTTATAAATATGCCGCAATGCGAAACATTCTTTATCGTAAAGGCAAATCTGTGGAAATGATGATTTCCTATGAGCCTGATTACACAATGATGAACGAATGGTTCAAACAGCTTTACGGTGAAAGTGAAGGTAAAAACGGAAAAGGTCTTTATCCTTCATCGGCAATCTTTTCAACCGATCTTCATTCTCTTGGTCAGTATGTTCAGGAAGGTGAAAGAGTAATGTTTGAAACGGTTGTTACCTTTGATAAACCTAAAAAGGAGCTCATAATCGGTCTTGATCCCGAAAATGGCGACGGCTTCAATTTTGTTGCAGGAAAATCTGTTGACTACGTTAACCAGAAGGCTTTCCTCGGCACAATTCTCGCCCATACAGACGGTAAGGTTCCCAATATGGTTCTTGAAATTTATGAAATGAACGAATACGATTTCGGTTATCTCGTTTATTTCCTTGAAAAAGCTTGTGCAGTGTCGGGCTATATTTTAGGAATCAATCCTTTCGACCAACCCGGTGTTGAAAGCTATAAGAAAAATATGTTTGCTCTTTTGGGTAAGCCCGGTTATGAAGAGCATAAGAAAGCTCTTGAAGCAAGACTTTCTTAAAAAATTGCAGGTCCTCGGACTTGCTACATAAATGAATTTGTAAAAGTCGCCGTCAGGCGAGATAATAAACAACGGAGGTAAATCATTATGATTAAACTTATTATAGGCAACAAAGGTTCCGGAAAGACAAAGAGACTTATTAACCTCATTAACGAGGCAGTTGAAAACTCAAACGGAACAGTAGTTTGCATTGAAAAATCTCCCTTACTTACTTATGAAGTAACTCACAAAGCAAGACTTATCGAAACCGAAAGATTCGGTGTTGAAGGTTGCGATGCTTTCTATGGTATGGTATGTGGCGTTATCGCTCAGGACCACGATATTACAGAAATTTTTGTTGATGCAACATTCAAAATTGTTGGCAGAGATTATGATGCTTTTGCAGCTCTTATCAACAAGCTCAGCAAGGTTTCTGCTGAAAATGAAATTGATATCGTATTCACAGTTTCTGAAGATGAAGAGAAACTTCCTGCAGCTCTTTTTGAGAATGCACAGAAAATCTGACGATATTCCGATCCCCTCTGTTTAAGAGGGGATTATTTTGTATAGAAATTTATCTTTTCTTATTGACAAAATGTGATTTAGATAATATAATACTTGGGTATGTTGAGAGGTATAGTATATGATTATCGAACTTGAATCTGTTTTTAATACCGATGGGTTGAAGATTCCCTTTGATTACGAGCTTTCCTTAAATGGAATAGAGGTATCAGGCTTTTGCCCTATAACCGAGCCCGTAAAGGTTTCAGGTTGTGTTGAAAACAAAGCAGGTATCGTTAACCTCAAGGCAAGTGCCGCGCTTAAATACGAAGCTCCTTGCGATCGTTGCGCGGAGAATGTAATTTCGCAGTTCTCATTCCCTGTTGAGCATACTCTCGTTGTTACCCTCGAAAGCGGAGATAACGACGATTTCCTCGAGGTGCCCAATATGCGACTTAACCTTGACGAGCTTGTTGAGGAAGATGTTAATCTCGCTCTTCCCACAAAATACCTTTGCAACGAAGAATGTAAAGGACTTTGCTCTACTTGTGGCAAAAACCTTAACAAATCCCAATGTGACTGTAAGGCTCCAATCGATCCGCGAATGGAAGTGCTTTTACAGCTTTTGGACGATTAATTCAGTAATTATTTAAATTCTATAGGAGGTAGTACTAATGGCAGTACCTAAGAGAAGAGTTTCTAAAGCAAGACGTGACAAAAGAAGATCCAACGTTTGGAAAATGGATGCAGCAGCACTTGTAAAGTGCCCCAAATGCGGTGAGTTCAAAAGACCTCACAGACTTTGCACAGCATGTGGCTATTACAACGGCAAGCAGGTTATCGAAGTAGCAGAATAATCTGTAATAGTACGTATTTCTGATTTTCAAAGGGCGGTGGGAAATTTCTCCCCGCCCTATTGGACTGTAATGACCAAAGTTTGAATTTATAAAAGGTGGTGAGAGAATGTCAGTTATTGTGGAAAAGGTTTGCGAAGAATCCTATGGAGAAAAAGCAGGGGTTTTAGCAGGAGATGAGCTTGTTAAAATCAATGACCACGAAATTTTTGATGTTCTTGATTACCGCTTTTATATTCAAAGCCGAAAGTTGAAGTTAGAAATTTCAAGAAACGGCGAAACCGTTGTTACCAAAATAAGAAAAAGTGATGAGCTGGCTGATATCGGTCTTGAATTTAAAACATATCTTATGGACAAGCAGCATTCCTGCAAAAATAAATGTGTTTTCTGCTTTGTTGACCAGATGCCAAAGGGTATGAGAGAAACTCTTTATTTTAAAGACGATGATTCAAGAATGTCATTCTTATTTGGTAACTATATTACCTTAACAGGACTTTGCGAAAGAGAAGTTCAACGAATTATTGATATGCATATTTCTCCCATCAATATTTCAGTACATACAATGAATCCAGGGCTTCGCGTTGAAATGATGAAAAACCGTTTTGCAGGAGAGAGTCTGAAAATTCTTGACCGCTTTTCCGAAAATGGAATTAATATGAATACTCAGCTTGTTCTTTGCCCCGGTATAAATGATGGTGACGAGCTTCGTTTTTCGCTTGAGGAGCTTTCAAAGCTTTCTCCGAGTGTTAAAAGCATTGCCGCAGTTCCTGTTGGTCTTACAAAATTCCGCTATGGTCTTTACCCTTTGAGAACCTATACAAAGGAAGAAGCGGCGAATGTTATTGATATAATTGATGAGTTTAATGCTCATTTCTCTTTTTATAACGGCGGTAAAACTCTCGCTTATGCTTCCGATGAATTTTATCTTATAGCGGAGCGCGAGCTTCCCGGTGCAGAGTATTACGGTGAGTTTTCTCAGCTTGATAACGGCGTGGGAATGTGCGCTTTATTAAAGGAAGAATTCCTTGATGCCCTTGAAAGCCAAGAGAGCAAAACTGTTAAACGCAATATAACTGTTGCAACAGGCTATGCGGCGCATAAGCTTATTTCAAGCCTTTGCAAAAGGGCAGAAGAAAAGTTTAAAGGCTTAAAAATAAATGTTGTAAAAATTAAAAATGACTTTTTCGGTGATACTGTTACTGTTGCAGGTCTTATAACGGGTGCAGATTTTAAAGCGCAGTTAAAGGAATTGGATTTAGGTGAAGAGCTTTTGATACCTCGTGTTTCTTTAAGAAACGAGGGTGATAAATTCCTTGATGATGTTACAATAGAAGAAATTTCAGAGCTGTTAAAAATAAAGGTTACACCTGTTGAAAACAATGGTGCAGTATTCCTTGATATACTATTAAATGGAGGTGCTGAATAATGGCAAGACCGGTTGTTGCTATCGTTGGCAGACCTAATGTTGGTAAAAGTACACTTTTCAACAAGCTTACAGGCACACGCCTTGCAATTGTTGATAATACCCCGGGTGTTACCCGTGACCGTCTTTTTGGCGATTGCGAGTGGTTAGGTCACAATATGCTTCTTGTTGATACAGGTGGTATTGAGCCTTATTCAAATGACGTTATTCTTTCGCAGATGCGCCGTCAGGCACAGCTTGCCATAGATAGCGCCAATGTTATTATTTTGGTTACTGATGTTCGTGATGGCGTTGTGGCAACAGATGAAGAGGTTGCAACTATGCTCCAGAAGAGCGGTAAGCCTATTGTTCTCGCAGTTAATAAATGCGATGGCTTAGGCGCACCACCACCCGAGCTTTATGAATTTTATAACCTTGGTCTTGGGGATCCGTTCCCCGTATCTTCTGTTCACGGTCACGGAACAGGCGATCTTCTTGATGAGGTTTTAAAGCATCTTCCTGAAGAATATCTTACAGAAGATAATGACGAGGATGACTATATTAAGGTTGCGGTTATCGGTAAGCCCAATGTTGGTAAGTCTTCGCTTGTTAATAAAATTATCGGTGAGGAAAGGATGATTGTTTCCAATATAGCGGGAACAACCCGTGATGCTACCGATAGCTTTGTAGAGAATGACCACGGTAAATTTATGTTTATTGATACTGCAGGTCTTCGCCGCAAATCAAAAATTGATGATGCGGTTGAAAAATACAGCGTTTTAAGAACAGATATGGCAGTTGAAAGAGCCAATGTCTGTGTTATTATGATAGACGCCCTTGAGGGCTTCACTGAGCAGGACAGTAAAGTTGCAGGACGCGCTTTAGAGCAGGGTAAGGGTTGCATTATTGCAGTTAATAAATGGGATGCCTATGAAAAAGACGGCAAAACTATGGACTCATACCGCAAACAGCTAATGAAGGATTTTTCATTTATGTCCTTTGCGCCTATTATTTTCATTTCTGCAAAAACAGGTCAACGAGTTGACAGACTTTATGAGCTTATTAAATTCGTTGATACTCAGAACGCAATGAGAATTAAAACAGGTCAGCTTAATGAAATTCTTGCGGCGGCAACTCTCAGAGTTCAGCCACCAACAGATAAGGGTAAACGTCTTAAAATTTATTATATGACCCAAGCCTCAACAAGACCGCCAACATTTGTATGCTTTGTGAATAGCGCCGATTTATTCCATTATAGCTATCAGCGTTACCTTGAAAATCAGATTCGTGAGGTTTACGGACTTGAGGGTACACCTGTAAGATTTGTAATCCGCGAGCGTGACGATAAGAGCAAACACTAAAATTTCACAATAAAATACCCAAAAGTTACAAAAAACTGCCCGAAAGTTACATTCGGACAGTTTTTTTGTTTTTTGGAGTTATACTAAAGCCAAGATAAACAGAAGAGCTAAAAACCTTGCAGAATAAAGGTGCAACAAATTGTAGCAAAACTGTTTTTCAGAAAAGTAATGACATTTTTTTATTAAAGTGTTTATATGGTTTTAGAGGTGATGAAAATGACTAAAATTTCAAAAAACATCAAACGATTACGAATGCTGCAGAATATGAGTCAGGAGGAGCTGGCGCAAAAGCTCTTTGTTTCCCGTCAGGCAGTTTCATCCTGGGAAAATAACAGAACTCAACCTGATCTGGATATGATTCAAAAAATTGCTGAGCTTTTCGGTGTTGAGGTTGAAGAACTGCTTTACGGAGAAAAGCGCAACACACAATTAGAAGAAAGCGTTAGAACAAGCAAAACCTTGTTTATGGTTTTCTCAATTTTAGGCTCATTGTTCGTTGGCGCAGGTGTAATAATTCTTATGGTTGCCCTTTGGGACAAATTCCCCAATATCATGAAAGCAACAGTTTCATTCCTGCCTTTGATTTTGGGTCAGGCGGGCGCAATTTATACCTATAAGAAAAAGTTCGATAATGTTGCCTGGCGAGAGGGTGCATCAATTCTCTGGTCTGCAGGTGTTACCGCAACAGTTGGTCTTTTAAGTATGGTTTTAGAGCTTCATTTAGGTGCTTTAATGTGTCTTCTTATTGATGCAGTTTTAATTCTTCCCATATTGTGTTTCTTTAAGGTTGCTTCGCCATTAGTATTCTACTATGGCTTTTCAATTGCGGGCTCAATAGGTGTTCTGGAATACACAAGAAATGAGATTTTATCAACTATCTTAATGGTTGTTTTAGTCGGTGTAGGATTACTTTTCACATTCTTTAACAGAAAGAATGTTGCAGATGCAAGATATGAATATTCGACATGGATTTCAGTTTTGGCATCTTGTGCTATGGTAATTGCAATAAGCTTGTTTATTTTTGATTGGGGTTATTTCTCCTTGCCTTTGGCACTTGCAGTTTGTATTTACGCATTAAATAAGAATGATGGCTGGTCAATGCCATTTTACCCAATCGGCATTTTAGGAACTGCAATTGGCTCTGTAGTTTCAACATATTTTCATTTGATGGATGATGTTTATTACTCTTATGAAAACCTCGGTTGGTTGGATTTGATTAAACCCGAAAGCATAGCAACAATAGTCTTAACAATTGCAACTCTTGCAATTGGCTTTATTATCGGCGAAAAATCCCTTGACAAAAACAAATATCAGTCAATTTTCTGCTATTTTGGTGCTGCAATTGCAGTAATAAGCTTACTCAGCCCTGCTTTCAAATCAGTGGAGTGGATTGGTCTTGTGCTTTTTGCAATCACATTCGCGGAAGGTCTTGTGATGCTCATTAAAGGCGCTAATGAAAAGAACTATTTCAGCCTTAATGTTGGTCTGATAATGCTCCTTATCTTAATGTTCTTTGTTCTTTCTGCATTCGACTGGAATATGATAACAGTTGGTCTTATGTTCTTAATCAGTGGTTGCTCGCTTTTCGGTGCAAACTTCTGCATCTCCAAGAAAATAAAAAAAGAACAGCTCGAATTGGAAAAGGCGGTGGAAGATGATGAAAAATAAAAAAGGTACAATAATTCTATCAATAATCCTTGCGGTTCAGTTTATAATCCCTTTAGGTGTCTGGGGCTATGAAACCTATAAGAACAAGGAATTGGAAGAAAAAGGGCAGGAAGTAAAACTAGTTGTAGATACAGTGTTTTACGATGATCGTGGTATTGTATTCAGGATTGATGATTTAGAGGAACTTATACATTCAAGTGATAGCAATTACATTGTTTTTGAAAATAATGAAAACGGCTTTTCAGAACCAACTGAAATTTCAGGCTTACCTGCAAATGATTTGTATATAAGTGAAAACAGGTTATATAGCTGGTATAGTGAGGATTGGGGCTTTAAATATAAAATCGAAACAGAAAACTCTGAATATGATTATGGTTATATTAATTTGTATGACAGGGATGTAGAACAAGCTAATATAAACCACGGCTTTTGTGAGGGGGCCGAAACTCAAGCCTACGCAGTTTTTAAGATTTATAAAAACAGATTTAAAGTAGTTAAGGTTTATATTGACGAAATGCCTGTTGAAACCGTTGTTGAAAAATATAACAATGGTGAATATGGTACTTCACGTTATGAGCATTACTATAGCTACGATTACGATAAAGATTACGAGATTTATTATGACGATGAAATAGAAGACTATTATAAAGAATATTATGATGAAGAATTGAATGAATACGTAACTGAGCCTATCACAGCATAAAAAAACAGCCTACCCGAGATGGTGGGTTGTTTTTGTCATAATATTTCAATTTCTTCTTCAATTTTCTTTTCATATTCCGAATTATCAGAAAACCTTGCAAAGCTTTCACAACCGAAAGAAATAAGGAAGCTTGCAGAAGCTTTATTCAAAGTGATATTTGAAATGAAAATTTCAGCTTCGGGAGAGTCACCGAATGCGGATTTCATAAATTCAACTGCATTTGAAAGTGCTTTTTGAACGTCAGAAACATTTGCTTTCAACAGCTCTATATCTCTTTTTATGTTATCTTTTTCTTCTGCACCTGCTTCTTTTTCTTTTAAAAGCTTAAGTGCTTCTTTTATCGAATTGCTTTGAGCAACAGTAGCTTTCGCTTTAAGAGTAATACAGTCACTTAATGTGTTAATTAATCCTAATTTTTCTGAAATACTTAAATTTTTGATTTGTTCAATAAGAATGTTATCAAAACAAGCGTTAAGAATTTTTTCTGTGTCAAAAATATCTTTAAGCTTTTTGAGTGCGGAATAATAGTTTGAAAAATCCTGTGCAACAGAAGGAGATTGAATATACTGTTCAATTAAAGAGGTATCTATATCAAGCCTCTTCTTTTCGTAGAGGCACATTATTCTTGATAAATCCTCCCAGCCCCGGGCGGTAACAAATCTTTTTCCGGCAGGAGTGTTTTCGATTGAATAAAAGCAATTTTTCTTTATATCTAAAAAAGCAGGTATAGCAGGGTGAATATTGTTGTTAATTGCATATTCTTTCCATACATCGTAGCTTGCTTCAACGTCAATTTTCTTGATTCTGTCAAGTGTGGCGATGTCATATTCTCTGACGGATTTATTATATTCAGGGGGATTTCCCGCAGTAACAACAATCCAACCTTTCGGAACTGTGTGAGAGCCAAAGGTTTTATACTGCAAAAATCTCAGCATTGAGGGAGAAAGAGTTTCGGAAACGCAATTGATTTCATCAAGGAATAAAATACCCTCCTTTTTGCCTGTTTCCTCAATATAGTCATAAACAGAAGCAAGGATTTCGCTCATTGTGTATTCTGAAACATCGTATTCCTCTTCACCGAATTTCTTTTTCGTTATGAAGGGTAGACCGATTGCACTCTGGCGAGTGTGATGGGTCATCGAATATGAAACAAGACCTATTCCCAGCTCATTTGCGATTTGCTCCATAACAGCGGTTTTTCCTATACCGGGAGGTCCATAGAGGAAAACAGGGCGCTGTTTTTCTACAGGAATGAAAAATGAGCCGTCCTCATTTTTTTCAAGGTATGCAATAATTGTATTTTTTATATGTATTGTTGCTTCTTTTATGTTCATAATTTTCACCCTAAAATTTCTTGGTATAAAAAGTTGATTTCGTCTAGTCCCGTGTTTTTCTTTTTTTGCGATAATATCTGTTGTAAATTTAAAAAACCGTTTTTAGATGCTTTTTCATATAATAATGAACAGAATTCGGAATCTAAATCAAGGTTATCAACAAGATACCGCAAAACATTTTCTTCGTTCTTTTCTGTTGCAAAAATTGCAGCATATTCTGCATTTTGTGACAAATATTCTTTGTAAACGATTTCTGCCTTCTCTTCAAGTTCTATGGGATATGTAAGGCGGAAGGCGGAAATGATTGATTTCTGCTTTTCGTCTGTTTTTTGGAACTGTGAATCGTATTTTATAAAATCAAATTCACCATTTTTAATAAGTGCATCCTCTCTGTTGTTATAGGAATAAAAATCATCACTTATAAAAATTTTTATATTGTTTTTTTCTAAAAAAAGAATGTGACAATAGCAGGTCTTGTTTTCGCAGGTTTGCTTGTAGGTCAATGTGTTTTCGAATCCTAAGCATAAGCTTTTAACATCTTTTGGAATGGTGACTGTGGGGCATAGTCCATATTCCTTTTTCTGAAGGAAGCTTGAAGAAAACATTGTGCCGCTTATGTCGGGTAAAATGCACGGTGCTTCAGGGAATGCCGAAGCACCAATATGTTCGAGCGTTCCTTCAAAAACAATGGTTGAGAGGGCGTTGCAGCCGTCAAAAGCCATATCTCCGATATGCTTTACTCCTTCTCTGAAAATCACGGCTTCAAGGCTTTTACAACGCTTGAATGCTTTGCTTTTTATGGTTTTTAATGTTTTTGGTAAAACTATTTCTTTTAAATTAATGCAACCGTTGAAGGCTTCCTCTTCAATGGTTTCAATCCCATTTGGTAAAGTAATGCTTTCAAGTGAGCGGCAGTTTTCAAAAAAGCTTTTTGGCAGGGTTTTCAAACCTTTTGGTAGTTGAACTTCTTTTAGATTTGTGCAGCTTTTGAAAACTCCTTCGCCTAATTTCCTTATTGAAGCGGGGAGCAAAACCTCTTCTAATGAGGAGCAATTAAGAAAAGCAAAGCCTTGAATTTCTGTAAGCCTTTCGGAAAATTTTATGCTTTTTAAAGAAGCGCAATTGCAAAATGCAGAGTTTTTAACTGTTTTCACAGTATGAAACATCTCTACGTCTTCAATGGTTGAATTGAAGGCGTATTTATCTGTTTTTATTGCAGGCGAAAAGAGTTTCAGTGCTTTTTCTGCAGCTTGCAAAATAACATTCCTTTCAAATTATAATGTGATTAATCCGCTTTTTTCAATATACAAAGGTGTTGCCCAAACGGGAAGGCGATTTTTATCAAATCCGTTATCGTGGATTATAAATGCATTTTTATAGGCGGGTGATTTTTCGGGGAAAATTCCGTCACCATCAGTAAAATATATAAGTCCGTTAAGCTCTTTTTTTGATGAATTTTCGTAAAGCTCATCAACATATTGAAATACAGGGATGAAATTTGTCCCTCCAAAGCCATGCAAAACAAGGTTGTTCATATAATCTTCAAGCTCTGAAGCTTTTTTTATAATTCTGACATCTTGTATCGCGGAATCACATTGAATAATGTGAATTTCTGAATTCTTTTTAAAAAAATCAGAGGAATCGAGTATGGAATATGTTTTTTTTATAAATCCCTCAACAATTTCACCCTTTACAGACCCTGAAGTATCAATAGCAATAACAAGTTTTTGAATTTTTCCGTTTTCTGCATATTCAAGCGGTTCTATCAGAGGAATATTGTCATAAAGCTTAAGACCATAGGTGTAATAGATATAATCAAATTCATCATCGTTGATTTCGAGGCTTTCATCAGTTTCAATGAATCGTTTAAGTAGCTCAGAATAATCATATTTTTCACGGACTACCGATTCAAAAAGCTGAAGGCTTTCACCCATATTAGAACCCCTTTGAGAAGGGAAAATGTCTGAATCGCGAAGTATTTGCTTTGTAATCTCCCGCCATGCCTCTTCAGGGTTTTCTGCATTGGTATTTGAAAATTCGGTTAAGGTTTTTCCGCCGCTCTGAGAAGCACCTTCTCTGTCATCCTCGCGCTTATATATGGAACGCGCCTCAACCTCAACAGTTTCTTCATCATCGTCTATACTGAAAAGAGCATTGTCGTACCAAGGTATATGATTATCAACTGAAAACGTTTTTGCATATAATTCAATATCATCAACTGATCTTTTTTCTGTTTGTAAACAGTAATAAATATTCTCTGCAGTAAAGCTTTTTATTTTGTCTGAAAGAGTTGCGATTATATTATTCTGCATTGCGGTTTTTTCTGTTGCGGAACAAGGGATGCCCGCATCATTTATTATTTTCTCAACTGAAATATCGCAAGCTAAATTCCATAGCTGCTTGTTTTTAAAATCAGTACTGTAAATATGAAGCATGGCACAATGTAATAATGAATGCAACAAAAGTCTTGTTATGTTGTTTTTATTAGCTTTGTACCTTTTGCAGATGTCTTCGGGAGAATAATAAAAAATGTTGCCGTTGGTATAGTTTGATTCGTTTTCTGACAGCTTGAATTCCAATGCATCTATAGCTCGTATGAAAGGTGGTAGCTCCCGGCAGACTGCTTTTAAACCTTGTGCTAAAATCTCTTCCGAGACTTTTTCTTTATCTGCCATTTTTTCTACCTCCTTTTTAAATAAATACAAGCATTGCTATTAAACAATGCCTGTATTAATTATTTGTTAAAATTCTATTTCAATTTCCTGTTCGCCGATAGCAGTTTTGAATTCAATATCATAACCAATATTACCGGGCAATTCAATCAATTTATATTTACCGTTGCACTTGATTTCTTTAGGCTTGCGGTCAACATAAACAACAGTGGGAACTTTAAATTTTTCTGTTTGATTGTATTTTAATTTGAATTCGCCATCATCGTGGTCATATTTGTAGGAAATAATTTCACCTGTAACTGCCTTGGGATGAGGTCGAGTGAATACTTTCATAAAGTCCTGTTTGAAAATGTCATCAAAATAGCACCAATAGGTGTTACTCCATTTGTAAGAGTCAAATTTGTCCTGCAAGAATCTGATATGGGGATACCAACCATCGCCCTCTGCACAAGAGCCCCATTCACCAACAAGACAAGGTACACCGAGTCTTAACTGTGTCTTTCTGTGCTCGTCAAAAATCATACCAACACGAGAGTTGTTAGCGTATTTATATGCAGGTGTATCAACCATAAGGTCGTAAGCATGGGGGGCGAAAACCTGCTGACTTTCTCTTTCACCGTTAACTTTAACGGGTTCGTTACAGCAAGGAATACCCATATTGGAATAATAGTTGTTTTCCATAAACATAATGCCGTTATCAGTAACCTCTCTTACAGCAGTTGCCATTTTAGAAAGGAAGGGTGAATAGCGGTTTTTATCAAAGTTTTCAACAATTCCGTTGCAGGATTCACTCATTTTCTTGAAAACTTCACCGGGGAACTGGTCAAGTGCTTTGGGCTTTTCATCGCTGAAAAGACCGATTTTAGCCATTTCAAGAAGATTTACTCGTTTATCTGTAATAGCAGTTTTTGCAACTCCTGTTACAATTTTTCTGAAAATTTTACCGCCATCCTTACCGGGATGAGGCTCGTTAAAGAAGTCAAAGCCCAAAAGAGCGGGTTTGTCTTTAACTGCATTTACAAGGTTTTTCCACATATCTGCATAATAATCCTGCAGACCCTTGCGGTTGTACTGAACATTGTCCCAGAAATTGTCAAAGGCTCTGAAACAAGCTTTACCGTAGAAATAAGGCTCTGCCCAGACTGCAATCTGCTTTCTAGGGGTGTATTTGTCGGTTAAGGTTGCCCAACGTGGCGCACCATCACCATAGCAGGTGTGTGACCAAACATCCTGATGGCAATCAAGATAAGCGTAAATGCCGTATTCCTCGCATTTATCAAGAAATTCACAAAGGTCGTCAATAAGCTTTTGATTATAGTGGTTGGGCTGTGGCTCCATAGCACCCCATGTAAAGCCTAAACGGATAACGTCAAATCCTCTTGCGCGGAATTCTTCAAAGGGGAATTTGTCGGCATTGTAGCCGTAACCGGGATTTTTTTCGTCAAAGTCTTTTTTGTCAACAACGTTCATACCGCAGAGAATTCTTTCTCTGCCGTGTTCGTCAAGAAATCTCATTCCGGAAACTTTAATCTGGTCCATTATGTAGTCCTCCTTTTAAATGTAAAATTTTAAAAATTATAATGTTTTAATTTCTGCGCAAAGGGGAGCGGATGTTGTTCTCCAGAAGCTACCTGCATAGATTTTTACTTCGTATTCTGTTTCAGGATTTAAGTCCGTGTAAGCAACTTCAAGATACTCAGGCATATTGTAGAAATAATATTCTGACCACATACTTGTTTGCTTAACGATTGTGTTGGTTGCTTTTTCAATAACAACAACCTTGTAATCGTTAACATAGTCTTCAGAAATTTCAGCCTGAGGGAATTTAACTCTGAAGCCGTCATCGTCAAGGTCAAGGAATTCGATTTTTGCATCCTCTGCAAAATAGGGAGTAACTGCAGTTTTGAAGCGGATGTCATCGGTATATTTGAAGCTTTCGGGGTTCCAGGGCTCATCAATTTCCCAAACATAGGGGAAGAAATTATCTGTGAAAATATCATAGGGATAAATTCTTACTCTGCCATCCTTATCTGCTTCAACAATAAGGAACTGAGCAAAATTGTGTTTCATTGGCGGAACTGTGCCGTAATATTTGTCAAACTCGTCAAGCTCTGTATAAGAAAGTGAGCCTGTGCCGAGAGATGTGAAATGCTTCTGATGAATTGAACGGGGGTTGTTAATGGGCGCGTGGGAGTGACCTGAGAAGTTAATCATCTGAGGGTAGTCCATATATGTAGCATAAAGCTCATCTTCACCCCAGAGCATACTGCCGTAAACAGTGTCTGTAATGTGGGGATGCTGGAAAACAAAAATAGGCTTTTTGGGGTCTGCTTCTCTTGCTTTTTTTAATTCCTTTGCTGCAAAAGAGATTTTGTCAGCATGGAAATTGCAGCCCTGTGAGCAGGTGATGCTGATAAAGTGGAAGCCGTTGATAACTCTGTGCTGGTCAACAGGTGTGTCAAAAACTCTTGCGAATTTTTCGTATGCTGCTTCAACACCCTCGCTATGATATTCATGGCTTGCCATTGTAAGAGCATACTGGGTTTCGGGCTTGAGATTTTTTTCAACAATTTCCTTGAATTTTCTCATTTGAAGCTCAGTGCCACTGTTTGCAAAATCGCCAACAGAATAGAAGGCATCAAGCTTTTTATAGCTTTCGCTTTCTTCGCAAAGCTGATAAACTCTTTTTATTGCTTTTTCAAGTCTTTCTTCTTCAATGCAAGGCTCATCCTTAATATGAACATCGCTTGTAACCATAAATCTGAGTACCGGTTTGAAATCTTTTTGTAACATAGTTTTTCCTCCTGAAGAATTACAAAATCATACATTGTAATTCTATCATTTAACAAAGCTTAATTCAATATGTAAAAACAAACAATTAGGAGTATTAAAATATGTTAAAAAGTTTCATAATTGTATTTATTTTTATATAAAGTTATGTTATACTATGAGGGAAATTAAAATAAAGGAGTAATTAAAATGACAATTAATAAAGATACAATAATCGGTTCAATTCTTGATGTAGCTCCCGATACAGCACCCTTCTTCCTTGAAATGGGAATGCATTGCCTTGGTTGTCCTTCAGCTCGTGGCGAAACTATTGAACAGGCTTGTATGGTTCATGGTGTTAATGCAGACGAACTCGTTGGAAAAATCAACGCTTTTCTTGCAGACAAATGATTAATTTAACTGAAAGGCTCTCTGCCGCCGCTTCTCTCGTAAAGGGCGGCGGCATTGTTGCCGATATAGGAACTGATCATGGGTATTTACCCATTTATTTAATACAGTCGGGAAAAATTGAAAAAGCAATTGCGGCAGATATTGGAAAAATGCCCTTGGAGAATGCAAGAAAATCTGTTGCGCAATATGAGCTTGCAGACAGAATAGAGCTCCGCCTTTCCGATGGTCTTAACTCATTCCGGGAAAACGAGGTTGATGAAATCGTTTTCGCAGGAATGGGTGGTACTCTTATTGCAGAAAAGCTTAAAGAAACTCCTTGGATAAAAAATGAAAAATATCATTTTGTTTTTCAACCTCAGAGCAGGGCAGAGGATTTGCGAGAATTTCTCTTTGCTAACGGTTTTGAAATCGGTGAGGAAATCGCAACCCGAGAAGGCAACAGATTTTATATCGCTCTTGATGCATTTTATAAGGGCGAGGCTCGCGAATTTACAGTTGCAGATTGCTTTTTGGGTAAGCTTCCCAAAACAGAAGAGGCAAAAATACATATAGGAAAACAAATTAACAGATTGCAGAAACGATATGATGCAACTGCAAAAATCGGAAAAGAAGATGCAGAGCTTTTCAAAACAATTCAGGAATTAAGGGATTTTTTAAATGATTGAAACAATTGCACAAATAATAGGCTTTGGCGGAGCGGCTCTTAACGGGCTTTCCTTTCAGCAAAAAAAGAGAAAAGGAATAATCGGCGTTCAGATTGGCGCAGCAGTTCTCTTTATAATTCATTACATACTTTTAGGCGCATACACAGGCGCGGCACTTAATTTCATCGGGCTTCTCCGTTCAATTGTTTTTATAAATAACGATAAAAAGTGGGCGAAAAGTCCGGTTTGGTTGGGTGTATTTGTCGTTATAAGCGCAGTTTCAAGTGTGCTCACATGGGTTGATTGGTATTCAGTTCTTCCTGCGGCGGCAATGATTTTAACCACTGTCAGCTATTGGCTTAAAAGCGAAACCAAGATTCGCCTTGTTACATTCCCAAGCTCACCTTGTTGGCTTATTTATAATATAATAACAGGCTCTGTTGCAGGCATTATAACAGAATGTATAGTTATGAGTTCGCTTATAATTGCTATTGTTCGATATGACATTCTTAAAAAGGAAAAGGTAAAGAAAAATGACTGTTAAAGAAATTTACGAGTATCTTGATTCAATTGCACCTTTTGATACTGCCGAGGAGTGGGACAATTGCGGTCTTATAGTTGGCTCATACGAAAAAGAAGTTAAGAAAATTTATATTGCACTTGATGTGACAAGTGATGTTTTGGAGGATGCAATTTCTTTTGGTGCGGACCTTGTTGTTACTCATCATCCAATGATTTTTAACCCTGTTTCACAAATTCTTTGTGACAGTTTAGTGTATAAAGCAGTGGCATCAGGAATGAGCTTTATTGCTTCACACACCTGCCTTGATAAAGCTGCTGGTGGTGTTAACCATTGCCTTGCAGAAGCGGTCGGAATTAAGAATTTGAAAACATCTGCAAACGATGAATTTCTCAAATACGGTGAAATTGAGCTTTGCACCGCAGAAGAATTTGCAAAGAAAATCAAATCTGCTTTAGGTGGTATGGTTTCCTTTACAGATTCAGGAAAAACTATTAAAACAGTTGCTCTTTGCTCAGGTGCAGGCGGAGATTTGGTAGCGGAAGCGAAAAATATGGGTGCAGATGCTTTCCTTACGGGTGAAGCAAAGCACCATGAATATCTGCTTTCAAAGGAATCAGGTATTTCTCTTTTTGTTGCAGGGCATTTTGAAACAGAAAACATTGTTTGCGAATATTTATACAATTCACTTAATGAAAAATTCGGAAATGAAATTGAGATAAAGGTATCGGATTTGAAAAATCCTGTAAATCATATATAAAAGGTAGTTTTAATGGCTTTAGATGGTATTTATTTAAACTTTCTTGTTGCAGAGGTAAATGAGCTTCTGGCAGGTGCAAAGGTTGATAAAATTCACCAACCCTCAAAAAATGAGTTGGTGTTCATAATGCGAACAAGGGGCGGTATGCACAAGCTTTATTTTTCAGCGGATGCAAACAGCCCTCGTTTTGCTGTGGTGAATTCTGTTCCCGAAAACCCACAGACACCGCCAATGCTCTGTATGCTTTTCAGAAAACGCCTTGTGGGTGCAACTCTTTTAAGCGTTGAGCAATATGGTCTTGACAGAATTGCATTTTTCAATTTTGATGCAACCAATGAAATTGGCGACAGGGTAAAGCTTACTCTTGCAGTTGAAATAATGGCACAGCATAGTAATGTTATTCTCTTTAATGAGGAAAACAGAATTGTTGATGCTTTAAGACGAGTTGACAGCGAGAAATCATCATATCGCCTTGTTTTACCGGGCGCACAATATAAATTGCCACCACCACAGGATAAGCTTGATATAAGAAGTGTTGAGCCACAGGAGATTTGTCAGGGTGTTCTTGAACTCACAAGTTCAAAGCTCTCATCTGCAATTCTCAAAACAATGCAGGGTGTTTCACCGCTTTTGTCGAGAGAGATTGCATACAGAGTATGCGGTGATGACAAGGGCGTAGGGGAGCTTACAACTGATGAGAAAATGGCTCTTCTTTGTGAAATAAGCTCACTCAAAACAATGGTTTTAAGTGGCGAAACGAAACCCACAATGGTTCTTGACGAATCTGAAAAGCCTATGGAATTCTCCTTTATGCCTATTACACAGTATGGCAACGGCTATAAGACAATTGAAAAGGCAGATGTTTTTTCGCTTTTAGAGGGTTTTTATTCCGAGCGCGACAGAGTTTTAAGAACGCGCTCAAAAGGTGCAGAGCTTTTCAAGCTTCTTGACAATGCCATTGAAAGAACATCACGAAAGCTTAATAATCAGCAAGAGGATTTGCGCAAATGCGCTGATAGAGAAGCGTTGAGAATAAAGGCAGAATTAATAACTGCAGTTCAGTATAAATTGGAAAAAGGCGCAAGTGTATATGAGGTGGAAAATTATTACGATAACAACAATATTGTAAAGATTTCCGTTGACCCTGCGCTTTCACCATCCCAGAATTCCCAAAAGCTTTATAAGGAGTACAGAAAAGCCTGTACGGCAGAAAATATGCTCATAAAGCTCATTGAAGAGGGTGAGCAGGATTTAGAATATCTTAAATCTGTTAAGGATTTGCTCGAACGCTCAACCCTTGAAAGAGAATTTGGAGAAATCAAAGACGAGCTCATTTCCCAGGGTTTTATCAAGCCTAAAAAATCGGGTAAAAAGCAAATGAAAAAGCAAGCACTTCCACCCCTTGAATTTAAAACAAGTCAGGGTCTTACAGTGCTTGTTGGCAGAAATAATATTCAGAATGATAAGCTTACCTTTAAGGTGGGCAAAAAAGGTGATATGTGGCTTCATGCGCAGAAATGCCCCGGCTCCCATGTGCTTCTTTTAAGCGATGGGGGAGAAATACCCGATGATGCCATAGTAGAAGCTGCAGAAATTGCCGCATATTACAGCTCTGCTAAAGACGGAACAGTTGTAACAGTTGACTATACAGATGTGAAAAACATCAAAAAGCCCAATGGCGCAAAACCCGGCTTTGTAGTTTATTACACCTATTGGTCTGTTAATGTGAAACCTAAAAATAACGAGGGATTGTTATGAAAAATTTATTAAAGAAAAGTCTTTCGGTTATCCTTGCAATAACAATCATTTTCAGCTCTGCATATGTAGGGCTTAATGAGGTTGATTTTAGTGGGGTTAAATTTAATGAAATTAATTTCAAAGGATTTGATTTCAGCGGAGTTAGTGAATTTATAAAGGGACTGATACCGGATTTTTCTGTTAAATCACAAGCTGCAAATAGCGGTACATGTGGCGATAATCTTACTTGGACGCTTGATGATGAGGGGACACTTACTATAAGTGGTACAGGAGAAATGGACAATTTTTTGTACATTTCTTGGGCTTGTTCTGAGGCGCCTTGGTACAGTGTGCGGTCAAGTATAAAAGAAATTATTATCAATAATGGTGTTACGAGTGTTGGGGCTTGTGCATTTTATTGTTGTACTAATCTTGTCTCAATTACACTTCCCGACAGCTTAACGAGAATTGATGGTGAAGCTTTTTATTGTTGTACAAGCCTTGCATTCATCGAAATCCCAGATGGTGTAGAGAGTATTGGTGGTTGTGCTTTCGAGGGATGCATAACCCTTACATCAATTAATATTCCAAATACTGTAACAAGCATAGGTGATTCCGCTTTTCGTGATTGTGATAAGCTTGTTCAATTTACAATTCCTGATAGTGTAAAGAGCATATATGACTTAACTTTTTGTTCTTGTGATAACCTCAAAACAATAACAATCCCTGATAGCATTACAAGTATAGGTTATAACGTTTTCTCTGGTTGTACAAGCCTTACAGCCATCACAATCCCTGATAGTGTAACAAGTATTGGTGAGGATGCTTTTTCAGATTGCAAAAGTCTAGTATCAGTATACATAACCGATATAACTTCTTGGTGTAATATTGATTTTGAAAACGTATATTCTAACCCGTTACTTTATGCAGATAATTTGTACATAAACGGAGAATTAGCAACAAATATTTTCATACCTGATGGTGTTAGTGTTATACCTCAATATGCGTTTAGTTGTACAAATCTTATTTCGATAACAATTTCTGATAGCGTAACAAGTATAGATGAAAGTGCTTTTTCAGATTGCACAAGTCTTACCGCAATTGAAATTCCAAATAGTGTAACGAATATAGGCGAATGGGCTTTTCAAGGTTGTACAAATCTTATATCAATGAAACTACCTGACGGTATAACGAGTATAAGTGCTTATACTTTCTGTAATTGCACAAACCTTAATTCAATAACTATCCCTGACAGTGTAACAAGTATAGTTGACTTTGCTTTTTATAATTGCATAAGTCTTACCTCATTAGAAATTCCGGATGGTGTAACAAGTATAGGTGAGTACGCGTTCTCTGGTTGCATAAGCCTTACAGCCATCACAATCCCTAATAGTATAACAAGTATATGTGATGGTGCTTTCTCTGGTTGCATAAATCTTGAGAATATAACAATCCCTGATAGTGTAACAAGTATAGGTGATTCTGCTTTTCGTAATTGTGAAAAGCTTGTCTCAATTGATATTTCTAGTAGCGTAACAAGTATAGGTGATGGGGTTTTTTCTTATTGCACAAACCTTGCGACCATAATAATCCCTAATGGTGTTATGAATATAGGTGATTCTGCTTTTCGTAATTGTGAAAAACTTGTCTCAATTGAAATTCCTGGTAGTGTAACAAGTATGGGTGATTATATTTTTGAGAACTGTTTAAGTTTAGCTTCTATAACAATCCCTGATAGTGTAACAAGTATAGGTGAGTACGCGTTCTCTGGTTGCATAAGCCTTACAGCCAACACAATCCCTAATAGTATAACAAGTATATGTGATGGTGCTTTCTCTGGTTGCATAAATCTTGAGAATATAACAATCCCTGATAGTGTAACAAGTATAGGAGGTTCAACTTTTTATGATTGTGATAGCCTTAAATCTGTAACAATAGGTAATAGTGTAACTAGTATAGGATTTGATGCCTTCTATGATTGCGATAACCTTATATCAATCACAATTCCTGATAATGTAACAAGCATAGGTGGTTCAGCTTTTTATGATTGCGATAGCCTTGAGTCTGTTGCAATAGGTAATGGTGTAACATATATTGGTAATGGTTCTTTCTCTAGATGTGAAAAATTAACCTCGGTATATTTAACAGATATATCATCTTGGTGTAATATTGATTTTGAAAATTTATATTCCAATCCGTTATATTATGCGGAGACTTTATACGTAAATGGTCAATTAGCAACAGATGTAGTTATTCCTGACGGTGTTACAAGTATATGTGATTCAGCTTTCTATAATTGCATAAGCTTAACATCTATTGTAATTCCTGATAGTGTAACGAGTATAGGTGAAAAGAGCTTTTATGGGTGCACAAACCTTACTTCCGTATTCATAACTGATGTAGCTGCATGGTGTAATATTGATTTTGGTTATGGTTCTTATCAGCCGTTATATTATGCCGATAATTTATACATAAACGGAGAATTGGCTACGGATGTTGCTATACCCTATGGTGTAACTGCTATACCTGATTATGCATTCAGTTGTACAAGTCTTACTTCAATTACGATACCGAATAGTGTAACTAGCATTGGTTACAGATGCTTCTGGGGGTGCACGAATCTTACATCAGTTATAATACCTGACAGTATTACAACTGTGGGTAATGCCACTTTCAAAGATTGTATAAATCTTACATCGGTCAAAATTTCTGATAGTGTTTCGAGTATAGATATTTCTGCTTTTTCCGGTTGTACCAGTCTTACAGAAATAAATGTAGATGAAAATAATGCTACTTATTCATCTGTTGATGGTATTTTACTGAATAAAGATAAAACAATATTGATAAAATGTCCCCAAGGTAAAACTGAATGTACAATCTCTGACACTGTAACAAGTATAGGAAATCATGCTTTTTACGATTGTAATAGCCTTGTATCGGTAAAAATGGGTAATAATGTAACAAGTATCGGTTATGAAACTTTTTTCGATTGTGATAGCCTTACATCGATCACAATTCCTGATAGTGTAACAAATATAGATGAGAGAGCTTTTTATTCTTGTAAAAGTCTTAATTCTGTTGAACTTGGCAGTGGTATTGTAAGTATAGATGATTCTGCGTTTTATAATTGCGCAAAGCTAATTTCAATTGTGATTCCTGATAGTGTAACTAGCATAGGTAATTATGCTTTCTCTCGGTGTACGAGTCTTAAATCAGTAACAATAGGTAATGGCGTAGCCAGTATAGGGACACGCGCATTCTATTCTTGTTGGAATTTAATTTCTGTATACATAGCAGATGTAGGTGTATGGTGTGGTATAGATTTTGATAATAATGAGTCTAACCCATTATATTATTCAGAAGAATTATATGTAAACGGAAAATTAACAACGGAGATAGTTATTCCTAATGATGTTATAACTATAGGTGATTATACTTTCTGTGGTTACGATAGCCTTACCGCAATCATAATTCCCGACAGCGTAACAAGCATAGGTACTAGTGCCTTTAATGGTTGCAAAAGTTTTACCTCAATTGAAATTCCTAATAGTGTGACAAGTATAGGTAATGGTGCCTTCTGTAATTGTTATTCATTAAAATACATTTTTTATGAAGGAACCGAAGAAGATAAGAATAATATAATAATAGGAGATGATAACACATCGTTGTTAGAAGATGCCTTTTGGCATTATGAATCAACGGACCATAATATCGTAGATGTTCCCGAGGTAGAGCCTACTTGTGCAGAATCGGGTAAAACGGCAGGTAGAAAGTGCACTGTTTGCGGTTATGAAGTGGTAGTACAGGAAACAATTCCCGCTACAGGTCATATTGAATCTGCTTGGATTATCGATACAGAAGCAACTTGTGTTGAAGTTGGTGTTAAACATAAGGAGTGTACTGTTTGTCATAAAACTTTAAAAACCGCGGATATTCCTGAAACAGGACATAATTTTGCAGAAACTGTTATAAGTGAATCATCTTGCACAGAATATGCCGAAATAGAAAAGCGTTGTGAAGTTTGTGGTTTAACCGAAACACACACCTTGTATGAAGAGATAGGTCATTGTTATGAAAAAATAACTTCCGGGAAAAATGCAGGACGTTACAAGTGTACGCAGTGCAATATAGTTGTTGATGATGTTTTTGCAAGCCGTCCTGATGAGATTTGCTCTTTAAATCCACAAGATTTGGTTGTAGATGCTATAAGCTATTATGTGTATGGTTTTGGTACACCATCCACAACAAATGTGGATTTTGTTATGCATTATTTAGAGCATTCTTTAAGTCGTCCTGTACAATCCGTACCTGCGGAAGCTTTTGAAGCTAAAGCAATTGCTTATTTCGATGTTTCACCCGATGAACTTCGAGAAACACAAAATCGTTTTGTTCGCTACAATCCCGATAACAACACGTATGAATCAATGCATTTCTATGGTTATGGTGGTGCAGGTCACTATAGTGGATTGGGTTATGTTAAAAACGGCGACCAATATCACGTATATTGGAATTTGCATGGAGAACTAAATCCTAATAACATATATGACACTTTTAGATGTACGATAGAGTACACTAATAACACACCAAAGATTATTGAATTTGTTTCTGTGGAGTTTGAAGATGTTCCCGATAATTTAATTACAGGTCACAAATCATCCTCTTGGATAACCGACAAAGAAGCAACTGTTTACAAAGCAGGTTCTAAGCATAAAGAATGTGCCGAATGCGGTGAGGTTCTTAAAACTGAAACAATTCCTCAACTCAAATGCTCAAAACCTGTTCTTAAGAAAGTGTATAATGCAAATTCTTATGTAAAAGTAACCTGGGGTACTGTTAAAGGTGCTGATATATACAGAGTTTATCGTAAAACGGGCACAGGCTCTTATGAATATATCGGCTCAACAACCAATACATATTTTAACGATAAAGAAGCCGGTGCAGGTAAAACTTGCAGATACAGAATAAGAGCAAAGAATGAGGCGGGTTATTCAGAGTATAGCGCAAGCTTAGCAATTAAGCATGTTGACGAGCCTACACTTAAATCAATAGAAAACTCTGCTTATGGTGTTTTGATTAAATGGGGTAAGGTAACCGGTGCAGAAAAATATAATGTTTACCGAAAAGTAAGCGGTGGAGAATATAAGTATATAGGTGCAACAAGTGACACTTATTACACCGATAAAACTGTAAAATCTGGCACAAAGTATTATTATGCAATCCGTGCTAAACGTGATGACAGCATATCAAGTCAGTCTGCATCACTTTCTAAGTATTACCTTGCAGACCCGACCTTGAAAACACCTACAAGTACTACAAGCGGTATTAAGCTCAGCTGGAGCAAGGTAACAGGTGCAGAAGGGTATATAATCTACCGTAAAACAGGTTCAGGCTCTTACACAAAGCTTAAAACGGAAAAAGGTATTTCAAACCTTTCATACACTGACTCATCTGCCAAGAAAGGTAAAAAATACTACTACAAAGTAAAAGCCTATAAGAGCAAAACTTATAGCGCATATTCAAATACCAAAGCAATTACAGATAAATATTAATTTAAAAATCGGACAGACACAAATCCCAAGTGATTTGTATCTGTCCGATAAGCTTTTTGTCAAAAGATTTTAGTATTGAAAAGTAAAGATTAAAGGAAATAAGTTGCGGTTTTTTCTACCTTTCTTCGAAGAAAGGGGGACCGTCTTGAATGGTGTGGTTTATAAAAATTGGTATCAAACGAGCTTATTGGAAAGATTTTGAATATAGTCAAGCGGAACGGTGGAAAGTTCTCGACACGACCCAAGGAGTGTCGTGAATTGTTAGATTCAATTATATAATAGGCTTACCAAGAACAATAACTTCGTTACGGTTTCACCTAACGGCGAAATGACGCTCGAAGGCTCGCGTCAAGAACTCTCCACCACCCAACCAAGTTAATTTTTTTATACAATATTTGGCACGCTTGAAACTTCAAATCGTAAAAGAGATAATCAAAAGGTGGTCCCCCTCTCTTCGAAGAGAGGCAAGGACCACCATCAAATTTTGTTCTGAATTCAAATAATCGTAAATTTAGTCCATAAGGCAGAGTTTCATAAGAATAATACCAGATGCCATCAGCAAATTGTTAATATTAGTTAACCTCAACAAGATGAATCAAATATGATATTCCGTCGCCTTTGGGTCTGTGGGTAAGGTTAAGTCCTGCATTCATAAGGAAAGCACCGCTATATTTTTCGCCTGTATCTTCAATTTCATAAATCTTTTCAGGATCAAGACCTTGAAGCTTTAACATAAAGAAATCATCGTAAGGAAGTTTAATGTGAACAACAGTTACAAGAGCTTCTTTTTTATCTTCGCTTACAAATTCCCAGGCAACCTTGAATTCATTTTCAAATGGGGTTATAAGTCTGTAAAGCTCACAGTAGTGAATAACATCATAATATTTGTGGTATTCCTTAACCTGCTCTTTGATTTCTGCTTTTTCTTCTTCGGTTAATTTATCGGGGTCAAGCTCGTAGCCAAATGAACCCCAGAGAGCAACGTTCTTTTTGGTTTCGTAATTTGCTCTTCTGCTTGCAGAAACGTGAGCGCCCATTGTTGAAGCGGGGTAGCAAAGAGATGTACCGAATTGAATTGTAAGTCTTTCAATGGGGTCGGTGTTGTCACTTGTCCATATCTGAGGTGAGTAGTAGAGCATACCGGGGTCAAAGCGTCCGCCACCGCCTGAGCAGTTTTCAAGAAGTAAATCCGGGAAATCCTTTGTGAGTCTGTCCATAATCTCATAAGTACCGAGAACAAAGCGGTGGAAAACCTCGCCTTGTCTTTCGGGCGGAAGCTCTGCACAAGAAACTTCTGTAAGGTTTCTGTTAAAGTCCCATTTAACATATGCAATATTGTTTTCAGAAAGTATTTTGTACATCATTGAATAGATATGGTCACGAACTTCCTTTCTTGAATAGTCTATTACATATTGTGTACGGGCGATGGATTTATCTCTGCCCTCTGTGTGTAAGCACCAATCGGGATGTGCTCTGTAAATATCAGAATCGGGTGAAATCATTTCAGGCTCAAACCAGATGCCAAATTTAAGACCTAAGTCATTAACCTCTTTAATGAGCCCAGAAAGACCGTGTTTGAGCTTGTATTCAGCAACAAACCAGTCACCGAGAGAGGATTTATCATCATCACGCTTGCCAAACCAACCGTCATCCATAACAAGCATTTCAATGCCCATATCCTTGGCGTGACGGGCAAAGGAAACTAATTTGTCGTGGTCAAAGCTCATTCCTGTTCCTTCCCAGTTGTTGATAAGAAGGGGACGTTTTGCTTTTTTCCATTTGCCCCGAACAAGGTTGTTGGAATAAAGTCTGTGGAACATACGGCTCATTTCGCCAATACCTTTATTGGTGTAAATCATAACCGCCTCAGGAGAATAGAATTCTTCACCGGGGTTAAGAAGCCAACTGAAGCCCTCGGGATTAATACCCATAACAAGACGTGAGGAAGCAAAGCCGTCAACTTCAACGTCAATAGAAAAGTTACTACTATAAACAAGGTTGAAACCGTAGCAATCGCCGTAATCTTCGGTAGCATTTTTGCTTACAAGTGCAGTGAAGGGGTTATGGTTGTGGCTTGAAGAACCACGCTTGCTTTTAATGGATTGAATACCTCTGTGTAAGGGGTATCTGTCCAACGCACGCTCTTTAACCCATCTGCCGTAAAGACCAAGCATATCGTAGTCATAACCGGGCAAATCAACACAAAGAGAATGAATTGTGTCGATATGGAAGGGCTTGTCTGAGGTGTTCTCAACCTTTACGCTTCTTGTAATAGCACCTTTTTTCTCAAAAACTGTGTAAATTAGAGTAGCTTTAACGCCTGTAACCTTATCTTCTGTGAGGATTTCAAGTGTCTGTGCCTCGCCCTCTTCATCAACATAAAGAGAGGGGAGTCCGGGAAGAGCTTTTTTGCCATCATAAATTTCGTGGCTTACATATCTTAAATCTGTTACCTTGTTGCCGGCGCTGTTCTTTATAGCGAAAGCGGATAAACGGAAATCACCTGCACCGAATGTGGAATATTCCATAGGGGTAACATCAGGAGAGAAATTGAAAACTCTTGCTGAAGGACTGTCGGGGCAGAAGGATGCAAAACCGGGTCTTATGCGAAGGGCTTCAACATCGGTATCGGGAATTGGTGCACCATAGTAGTAGTGTACAAGGTAATTTCCTTCAAAAATACCGAATACATATGTTGAACTATATGTATCAAGCTTAAATGTTTTTGTTTCCTTGCAAAATTGAATTGCCATTTTTATCACCTTATTTTTGTTCAATATTATAAGCGCTTATACTACGGATGATAAAATTATCATTACCGAGTTCGGTATTAACGACCTGCACTTTAATCGCGGTTGCAGTTGTTTCTTCAACTGCAATATTTTCATTCAGAATAAGCTTGTCTGTATGAATGAGCTTATATTTCCCGTTAACCTCAGCAAAAATATTATATTGCCTTACAGAAGTTGTTTTTTCATTAATGAAAACAGTGTTAAAGGTTTGTTCTTTATCAAATCTGAATTCAATATAATCTCCCTGCTTTCCCTGAAAAGCACCCATAGAAGCCTCAACGGTGTCAACCGCCTCTCCGTTTACGAGAACTGTTTCTGCAGAGCTGATAATATCAATAACTCTATCACCGCCGCAGGAAGAAAGAAGGCAGATTATAAGAAGAACACCCAAAAATGAAAATAAATCTTTTTTCATAATGCACTCCCTCTACTCCGAAAGCTCAGAAACCCTTCTTAATTGTTTTGGAATATCAATTTTCTGGGGGCATTTTTCAACACAAGCCTTGCAGTCAAGACAATTCTTTGCTCTCTGCTCTTCGCTTATTAATTCATAATGCTTTGAAAAATCTGATTTCTCTCTTGTTTTGTTGTATTCGTTATATGCTGTAAAACAAGCGGGAATATTAATTCCTGCGGGGCAGGTTTCAACACAGTATTTGCAATCTGTGCAGGGTACTGCAAAGTTTTTTCTGAAAAGTATGTTGGCTTTTTCAATGGCTTCCTTTTCGATATCTGAAAGAGGCTTGCATTCGTCAAAGGTTTTAAGGTTGTCTGCAACCTGCTCATAGGTGGACATACCGCTGAGCGTTACAAGAACATTGGGTAGCTGTGCTACATACCTTAAAGCGTAAGAAGCGGCGGAAGCATCACCAAGCTCTTCAAAAACCTTTCTTGCTTCATTGTTAAGTGAGTGTAAAGAGCCACCACGAACAGGCTCCATAACGATACAAGGAATGTTTCTTTCCTCAAGTGCTTCGTAATATGCCTTTGCGTTCTGGTTTTCCCAGTCGTAATAGTTAATCTGAAGCTGAACAAAATCCCATTTGTATTTATCAATAAGCTTTAAGAAAAATTCAAGGCTTCCATGATAAGAAAAACCCAAATGCCTGATTTTGCCCAGTTCTTTTTGCTTTATAAGATATTCATAGGAGTTATCTTCTTCAAATACGCACATGTTATCCTCGCTTACAGCGTGAAGAAGATAAAAATCGAAATAATCAACACCACATTTTTCAAGCTGACCGTTGAAAATCTCTTCGGTGTTTTTTTCTTTGTCTTTAATAACACCGCTTGGGAGCTTTGTTGCAAGACAGAAGCTTTCGCGAGGGTATCTGCTTAAAGCATCTTTAACAAATTGCTCAGAATCTCCACCGTGATAAAAATAAGCAGTGTCGTAATAGTTAACTCCTGATTTCATAGCAAGGTCAATGAGCTTGAATGCCTCATCCCTGTCAATGATTTCACTATTTTCATCTTTTTTTGGCAATCGCATAAGACCAAAGCCGAGCTTGGAAATGCTTCTGCCTATAGAGTCAAAATTACTGTATTGCATAATTAACCTCCTGTAAGGCTTGAATGAGCTAATTATACAACACAGTAATACTTCATTTCAAGAGCATTTAAAAGAATGTTTCTATAATTTTTTCAGAAGAATAGGGGGAATACCGGAAATAATCAAGGTGCCCTTCACTGATAAAATATTTCGGATTCTTCCTTGGGTAATCTGCATCAAAGGAATCGACAATAATAAGCTTTACTTTCATTTTTTCGGGTATGATGCTTTTTATGTAAACACTTGTATGTTGACCCTCAAAAACAGAGGGTGTGTATTCTGCCAATCCTGCAAGGTTCGGAGTTAATTCAACAAAAACTCCGTAGTTTTCAACGCTTCTTACAATACCGCTGACTGTTTCACCAACATTGAAATTCTCTGCATTTTCCTCCCATGTTCCCAAAAGCTCTTTGTGGGTAAGTGTTGCTCTTCCGCTTTCGTCAAAGGATTTAATAATAACCTTAATCTCATCGCCTATGTTGAAGCGTACACTGGGATGAGGGATTCTTGAAACGGAAATGTTGTCAATAGGTAATAAAGCATTTATTCCGCACCCTATATCGCAAAAAACACCGAAATTTTCAAAATGAGTTATTTTTGCTGTAATAATATCACCGGTCTGATGTTGCAGAAGATGGTTGTTAATGAAATCCTCCTGTACAATACGCCTGCTCAGAAAAGCCGTTTTTTTGTCACCTGTATCTTTTATGCTTGTTATAACAAAACGGACAGGTTTATTAACTCTTGCTATTATTGCAATATCACGTGTGGTGCCCTCTTTTATGCCTGAAGCACATTCTTCTCGGGGAATTATGCCGTGAATGAATCCGAAATCAATATGTAGGTTGTGCTCTCTGTCGCAATAAACTGCGCGGGCTTCTAAATGCTTTTTCTCCAGATATGCCTTGTAGAAGCCCTCGTAAGTAGATATGCAATGGATATTTTCTTTGGTATTGATTAAAAATCCTTCGGGAAGATAGGATGTCATTTTTATCACCTGTTTCATATATTTTTCTCTGCCTACTCTTTAATTTTATGTAAAAGTGTGTTACAATATTTCAGAAAATTAAAATTGGAGGGGTTTTGATGGATATTCGGGTTGGCGATGTTCTTGAAATGAAAAAGCAACACCCTTGCGGTTCAAAGCAATTTACCGTTTTGCGTTCGGGTATGGATTTTCGTTTGCATTGTAACGGTTGCGGAAGAGAATTTTTGATACCCCGTTCAAAAGCAGAAAAAAATATTAAGAAAGTAACAAGAGAAAATACAGATGATTGATAAACTCCAGCAGGTAGAAGAGCGTTTTGAAAAGGTAAATGAATTGCTTTGTTTACCCGAAACGGTTTCTGACCAGAGTAAATATGCTTCATTAATGAAAGAATTAAAAAATCTTACCCCATTGGTTGAAACATACAGAGAATATAAAAAAGCCGTAAACGATGGCGAAGCCGCAAAAGAAATGCTTTCAGAAAAGCCTGATAAAGATATGAAAGAGCTTCTTGAGCTTGAAATAGAAGAGTGTAAAGAGAAGGTTGAAGCGCTAAACGAACAGTTAAAGATACTTCTTTTACCCAAAGACCCTAATGACGATAAGAATGTTATTATTGAAATCCGTGCAGGCGCAGGAGGAGAAGAGGCCGCTCTTTTCGGCAATTCTCTTTTCAGAATGTATTCAATGTATTCTGAAAATCGCGGATGGAAGCCCGAAGTTTTGTCTGTAAATGAAACAGGCTTGGGTGGTATAAAAGAAATAAGCTTTATGATAACCGGTGAGGGTGCATATTCCCGTTTTAAATTTGAAAGCGGTGTTCATCGCGTTCAGCGCGTACCGGAAACGGAATCAGGCGGAAGAATTCATACCTCAACCGTAACAGTTGCAGTTCTTCCTGAGGCGGAAGAGGTTGATATTGCTATTGACCCTACTGACTTGCAGATTGATACCTACCGTTCAAGCGGTGCGGGTGGTCAGCATGTTAATAAAACTGAGTCTGCTATTCGTATAACACATTTGCCTACGGGTACTGTTGTTGAATGTCAGGATGAAAGAAGTCAGCATAAAAACCGCGAAAGAGCAATGAAAATTCTTCGTTCCCGACTTCTTGAGGCGGAGAGAGAAAAACAAAATGCAGAAATTGCAGATGAACGCCGTTCTCAGGTGGGAACAGGTGACAGAAGCGAAAGAATAAGAACATATAATTTCCCTCAGGGTAGAGTTTCTGACCACAGAATCGGTCTTACTCTTTACAGAATTGAAGCCATTATGAATGGTGACCTTGATGAAATTATTGACGCACTTATTACTGCAGATACAGCCGATAAATTAAGAGTAACAGAGGAATAAATTTTGAACACAGAGCTTGTTAAAATAACAATTGAAGATAGTGATGGAAAATTTAATAAAGCTGTTGAGCTTCTTCGTAATGAAGAGGTTGTGGGTATTCCTACGGAAACTGTTTACGGGCTTGCGGGTAATGCCTTTTCACCTCTTGCTGTGAGCAGAATTTTTGAAGCAAAGGGCAGACCTACCGATAACCCCTTAATCGTTCATATTTCTGAGTTTTCCGAAATATATGACTTGGTTAAGGTTGTTCCTGAAGCAGCAAAAAAGCTTGCGGATAAATTCTGGCCGGGCCCTCTTACAATTATTCTCCCTAAAGCAGAAAAAGTGCCTTATTGCACAACGGGTAATCTTGAAACTGTTGCAGTTCGTTGCCCATCTCACGAGATTGCAAGAAGACTTATAAAGCTTTCGGGAATTCCGTTGGCAGCGCCATCAGCTAATTTATCAGGTAAGCCCAGCCCCACGAAAGCCTCACATGTTTATGAGGATTTGAGCGGAAGAATACCTTGCATTATTGATGGCGGTGATTGCAGCGAAGGTGTTGAATCAACTGTTATTACTCTTGCAGGAGATAAACCGAGACTTTTAAGACCGGGTAATGTTACCCTGAAAGCGCTTATGAGCGTTTTGGGTGAGGTTGAGGTTGACGATGCGGTGCTTAATCCTTTGAAAAGCAATGAAACAGCCACTTCACCCGGTATGAAATATAAACACTATTCACCGGATGCAAAAATAACTCTTGTGAAAGGCTCGTTTGAGGCCTTTTGCAAATATGTCAATGGTTTTAATAATGAAACCTATGCTATGATTTTCGATGATGACAGTGTTGAAAATCTTAGAATTCCATATATAAAATATGGGTTTGCAGATTATAAAAATCTTTCCCGTAATCTTTTTGATTCTCTCCGTGAGCTTGATAAAATCGGTGCAAAGCAATGCTTTGTAAGATACCCTGACGATGAGAATAATGATAACCTTGCAGTTCTTAACAGACTTTTGAGAGCAGCAGGATTTAATGTAATTGAGGTTTGATTGATTTGAAAAAACTTGTTGGTCTTACAGGTAAAACAGGCGCAGGAAAATCTACTGTTTCCGATTATCTCAAGCAAAAAGGTGCATATATTATTGATGGTGATATTATTGCAAGAGAAATTCTTGAAATAAACAAATCACTTTTGCCAAAGCTTTGCGAAGCCTTTGGTTGGGATATTCTTGAAAATGATGGTAATTCTCTTAACAGAAAAGCACTTGCAAGAAAGGCCTTTTCTACACCTGAAAATACAGCCTTGCTCAACTCAATAATGCACCCTGCAATTAATGCTGAAATTAAAAAACGTGTTGAAAAAGCGTTTTTTGAATATAACACCGTAATTGTTGATGCGGCGGCAATAATCGAGTCAGGTTTTGCTAATGAATGTGATATTTTATTAGTGGTTCATGCTCCTGAGGATGTTAGAAAAGAGCGCATTATTAAAAGGGATAACCTTACTGAAGCAGATGCGCTTGTAAGAATCAAGGGGCAGAAGGATGACTCTTTTTATCTGAAAAAAGCAAGCTATGTTATTTCAAACTTTGGTGATAACGACTTCAGAAAGCAAGTTGATTCATTAACAAAGGAGCTTTTTAATTGAGCGAAAACCGAAATGTAAACAAATTAAAACTCATATCTCTGCTATTGATATTGTCGGTGGTTTTGATTATAATAGTAGTTAATGCAGTAAAGCTTGGTGTTCAGACGGTTTATCCCAGGCAGTATATAGATATCGTTGAAGAAAATGCAGAAAAATTTGATATTGAAAAGGCTCTTTTGTATGCGCTGATAAAAACCGAAAGCGGATTTGATAAAAATGCAGTATCTTCCGTTGGTGCAAAAGGTCTTACTCAGATTACACCTGAAACATTTGAATGGTTGCAGAGCAAAACTAAGGAAGCTTATGATGAAGATGCCCTTTTTAAACCTGAAATTTCCGTGTATTACGGGGCATATTTTTTAGATATGCTTCTTGAAGAGTTTGGTAATACCGAGACTGCTCTTGCTGCATACCACGCAGGAAGGGGAAAGGTTAACGAATGGTTAGCTGATCCGCGAATTTCTCCTGATGGAGAGAGCCTTGAAAGTATTCCCTATGAAGACACAGCAGGTTATGTTAAAAGGGTAATGAAAATAAAAGAAAAATATGAAAAAATATACGATATGTAAAAATATCGGAAAGGATCATAAATATGGCAACAGTTGAAGAACTCAAAAAGGAACTTTTTTATAAACCTCAGCATGCAAGTGCAGTAGTTGAGGAAAATGAAATTGCAAAAGCAGATGCCTTCGCAGAGGATTATAAGAAATTTTTAGATAATGCAAAAACTGAAAGAGAAGCAGTTGCGGTTGTTTTAGAAGATGCAAAGAATAAAGGCTTTGAAGAATTTAACCCCGAGAAGCAGTATAAAGCAGGAGATAAGGTTTATTATGTTAACCGCGAGAAAGCAATTATTCTTGCAGTTATCGGTAAAAAGTCTCTTAAAGAGGGCGTTAAGATTGCCGCCGCTCATATTGATTCACCCCGACTTGACCTTAAACCCAACCCTCTCTATGAAAGTGACGAGCTTGCACTTTTTAAAACTCACTACTATGGCGGTATCAAGAAATATCAGTGGGTTGCAATTCCCCTTGCTCTTCACGGAGTTATTGTTAAAGCTGACGGCTCAAAGGTAACTGTTAAAATCGGTGAAGAAGAGGGCGAGCCTAAATTCGTTATTTCCGATATTCTTCCTCACCTTGGCTCAGAGCAGGGTAAACGCACTCTTTCCGATGGTATTCAAGGTGAAGAGCTTAATGTTATTGTGGGTAGCCGACCCTTTAAGAGCGACGAGGGCAGTGAGCTTGTTAAGCTTAACATACTTAAGCTTCTTAATGAAAAATATGGCATTGTTGAAAGCGATTTCCTGAGCGCTGAGCTTGAGGTTGTTCCTGCATTTAAGGCGGATGATATCGGCTTTGACAGAGGTCTTATCGGTTCTTACGGTCATGATGACCGCGTTTGTGCATACCCTGCAGAGCAAGCAATTTTCAGCGTTGAAAACCCTGACTATACAGCAATTACAGTTCTTACAGATAAAGAGGAAACCGGTTCTGACGGTAATACAGGTCTTCAATCCTCTTACATGGAATATTTTATCGCATATCTTGCAAAAGCAAACGGGCTTGATGTTTTCGAAGTCCTTTCAAAAAGTGAGTGCCTTTCTGCAGATGTAAACTCTGCCTACGACCCCACATTTAATTCTGTTTTCGAAAAAAATAACACCTCTTATCTTAATAAGGGTGTTGTTATCACAAAGTATACAGGCGCAAGAGGCAAAGGCGGAACAAGTGATGCATCTGCTGAGTATATGGGTAAAATCAGAAATATGCTTGATAAAGCAGGCGTTGTATGGCAGATTGGTGAGCTTGGTAAGGTTGATGCAGGCGGTGGCGGAACAGTTGCAAAATACATTGCAAACCTTGATGTTGACGTTGTTGACCTTGGTGTTCCGGTTCTTTCCATGCATGCACCCTATGAGGTTATTTCAAAGCTTGATTTATATATGGCGTATCGCGCATTTACAGAATTCTTTAAGCAATAAGGTGTTTTTATGAGAAAAACTTATAAATTTCTATCTTTCATTATTTGTATAGGCATATTGTTTACAAGCTTTTTTACAATTGCCTACGCAGAGGGTTCCGTAACTGAAGAACAACCGGAAGAGCCTGAAATGATTTTGGGTGATATGAATGAAAGCGGTAGGGTTGATACCGAGGATGCCCGTTTGATTCTTCGCCTTTCGGCTAATATGGAAGCTGTTACAGATGAACATATTTTAAAAGGCGATATGAATGCAGATGGTGTGATTACACTTGAAGATGCGGTTGCAGCTCTTCGTGAGTCGGTTACCATAGGCGGTGTGGTTCTTCCCAACAGAAATGGTGATGCTAAGCTTTTTGATGATCCGAACAATGAGTTCATAAAGCTGATAGCGGAAACATATGACCTTGACCCGGCTTCGCTTGTAGCGATTTGTTCTGTTCCCGATTCAGGTACAAACTACGTATTGCGCTTTAAGAAAAATTATAAAACCGGCGAATATGATAAAAGCGTTGACGGACTTGAATATGTTTATCACATTGGCAAAGCCCCCGAAAGAGAAATCAGTTACACAAACGGAAAAACCAAAAATTACAATTGCAATTACGCCGAGGGTAAGATAGTGTTTAATATTGTTCAGACAATGGTAATGCCACAATACCCAACATATTTTGAAGGCGTTGAAGAAGTAACGGAATAAGCTTAACAGAAGAAAAAATCTCCCCTGATAACTTTCAGTTAAAGTTATCAGGGGAGTAGTTTTTAGCCTACCAACCAGTTGAAGAATGATTCAAAGAATGTAACAAGAAGTTTTGTAACTGTCATAAAGCTTGGCATCTGAACTGCTTGTGACATAGCGTTTTCTAAAGGTGTTCCGCGTAAGGGAAGAACTTCGTGGAAGGTTTGGTTAACCGTGTCGTTTTGCATGAATTGGGGATATTCCTTCATATCGAAAACAGTAAGCTGTTCTTCACTCTCATGAAGTATTCTGTAGAAAATATCGTGTCCGTCGTGGGTTGTACTGTGGAGCATATCTTTAACAAACCAAGTGTTTTCGGGAAGAATGCAGGTTGAAGCATCAATCATTCTGTCGGGAGAAATGTACCAGGTACCCTTATGCTCTGCTTGCTTATAATCCTCGGGAAGCTGTTCGCCTATATCTGCGCAGGTTGCACCGAGAGAAGCATATTTTGTATCAACCGTACCGTCAGATGTGTTTTTATATGCAGAAACAAGAGGTGTTCTTTGCATATTGTAGCCTGCAACAATATAAACATTTGTGCCGTCTGCTTTTGCTTGGTTGAGAAGCTCTTCAGCACTTTGCTGAACTTCATAATGATAGAAGTCAAGTCTTTCAACAAGAGCTTGATGTTCGCCATCATTGATACCCATAAAATCTTTACCGGTTTCATAGTATTCATGGGGAACAAAGCTCCATATACCGGGCATTGTTGCAAAAATGGGAATAAGCGCTTCATCAAAAACTCTGTCTTTAAGGTTGACAACAAGCTTATCTGCAACTCCAACCAGATCCTGAAGAACGCCGCCCGCATCGAGCATTTCAAGGAGCATATAAAGGAAAGCACCAAAGAAATCGCTGTCCATAGAAGGAAGAGCACATTCTGCATATCTGAGAAGAGCATCTTTATTAATCTCAACTAATCCGTTATAAAGCTCGCCGGCAACTGCAGTACCCTGTAATGGGCAGTTCTGGAAAATGATTGTTTCAATATCCTTTGAACCGTAAAGTCTTAAATATGCCATAAAGGTAACGCCGCCCATGCTTGAAGCTCTGCATCGAACTGTATCGTGGCCTGTGATTTCCTTAACCTCTTCAATATACTGGTGAAGAAGCTTTGCATTTTCAATGGGGTCAACTCGGAAATCATAACCGAAATAATAGCTGTAATCAATGCCGTGGTCGGCTGTGTCGGGGTGGAATTCCTCTGTTGTAACGCGTTCCTGAGAATTGCCCTCGTCATCCATTGCCAACATTCCGAATGCATTGTTGACACAGGGAATAAGCACATCTCCGAAAGCATCATAGTTTTTAGTGCTTATAAGGTCAACTGCCGCAGGTATAAGGGGGGTGAATTCCCCAAGCATTTCAGCAACATCGGGTCTGAAAAGTTGCTTTTCATTTTCCGTTCCTTCATCAAGGTAAATTGAACCGCTACCCAGTGCAGCAACGTAAATGATTGGTGTTTGACCGCAGGTGCAGCTGTCATCAGCCGCGAAGCAGGGGAGAACACCGCTTACGATTATAATAATCGCAAGAAGTGAAGCAAATAATTTTTTCATAAGTCTTCCTCCTATTCTGAATAATACATACAAATTAATTTTATCATACAATCAATGCAATTTAAAGTGTGCAATACTTATAAATTTGCTAAGCACTTTTTAAGCATTTCAACATAAATGGTATTATTTACATATTATTGCAATTATGTTAAAATAGCGTATATATGAGGTGATTGAATGGCTTATTCTAACTTTGCATCTGTATATGATGAGTTAACGCAGAACGTAGATTATAAAAAACGTGCAGAATATATAGGCAGCATTCTTGCAGATTATAATATAAAGGACGGTCTTCTTCTTGACCTTGCTTGCGGAACGGGTTCTCTTTCTGTTGAATTTTCGAAGATGGGCTTTGAGGTTATCGGAACTGATGCGTCGCCCGATATGCTTATGGAAGCTCAGAACAAATCGATGGTAGAAGGGGAGAATATACTTTTTCTCTGTCAGAAAATGCAGGAAACTGACCTTTACGGCACGGTAAGGGCAATTGTTTGCTCCCTTGACAGTATAAATCACCTTTCATCTGCCGAAGAAATGCGGAAAACCTTTCAGGTTCTGAAAAATTTTATTGATGATGGCGGAATAATGGTTTTTGATGTTAATACTGTTTATAAACATCAGAAAATTTTGGGGAATAATACTTTTATCTATGATGAAAAAAATGTTTATTGCGTTTGGCAGAACAGCCTTTATCCCGATGGTGTAACTGTTGGAATTAATCTTGATTTTTTTGTTAAGAATGAGGGTGGCAGTTACAATAGGTTTACAGAAAATTTCAAGGAAATTGCCTTTAGTGATGAAGAGATAATTGATGCGGTTGAAAGCGCAGGATTTAAAGTGATAAAGCGCTATGAAGAGTTCAGTTGCGGAAAACCAAAGGAAGATACCCAAAGAGCATATTATGTAATCAGGAGAGAATATAATGGATAATTTAATGTATTTAAAAAGCGGAACAGATATAAGGGGAACAGCTATTGAAAAGGACGGTAAGTCAATCGATTTGACAGATAGCCGTTTGATGAGCATTACTGCAGCCTTTGCGGAGTTTCTCAAAAAGAAATTGAAGAAAGAAAGCCTTACTGTTACAGTGGGCTACGATTCCAGAGTATCCTCGGAGCATATTTCAAGAACAGTTACAAGAACGCTTGCCTCTTTAGGTGTTAAGGTGTATGATTGCGGTCTTTCTTCAACACCCTCAATGTTTATGTCCATTATCAATTTTGGGGTTGATGCAGCGGTGGAAATTACCGCAAGTCATTTGCCTATGGAAATGAACGGGCTTAAATTTTTTACTAAAGCCGGTGGCTTTTCGGGCAATGATATAAAAGAAATTCTTCAGTTTGCTCAGGAAAATCCCTATGAAATAAAAGAAGTTAAGTTCAATATTGAAAAGCTTGACAATATGAAAAAATATTGCGCTGATTTGCAGGATATGATTAAAAAGGGTGTTAATGCCGAAAATTACGACAGACCCTTGCAGGATCTTCATATTGTTGTTGATGCAGGTAATGGTGTCGGTGCTTTCTATGCAGAAAATGTGCTTATGAGATTGGGCGCAGATATTAACGGAAGCCGTTATCTTGAGCCTGACGGAAGATTCCCCAATCATATTCCTAATCCCGAAAATAAAGAGGCAATGAAATCCATTTCCGAGGCTGTTGCAAAGAGCGGTGCAGATTTTGGTGTTATCTTTGATACAGACTGCGACAGAGCAGCTTGCGTTGACAGAAATGCACAGGAAATCAACCGAAACAAGCTTGTTGCCCTGGCTTCATATATTGCTCTTAAAGATAATAAAGGCGGAATAATTGTTACAGATTCCGTAACAAGTGACGGTCTTGCAGAGTTTATTGAAAAGGATTTGGGCGGTGTTCATCATCGTTTTAAAAGAGGTTATAAGAATGTAATTGACGAGGCAATCCGCCTTGAAAATGAAGAAAATAAAAATGCACCTCTTGCTATTGAAACCTCGGGTCACGCGGCGTTTAAAGAAAACTATTATCTTGATGACGGTGCGTATCTTATTACAAAGATTATAATTGAGCTTGCAAAACTTAATAAAGAGGGCAAGTCAATTGAAAGCCTTATTGAAAAGCTCAAAACTCCTCTTGAAGAAAAAGAGGTCAGATTTACAATAAAACTGGATGATTTCAGAGATTACGGACTTTCTGTTATCGAAGATTTTAAAAAGCTTTGCGAAAACACAGATGGAATAACCGTTGCTCCCGTAAATCATGAGGGCGTAAGAGTTAATTTCAATGAAAGCCTTGGCGACGGCTGGCAGCTTTTAAGAATGAGCGTTCACGAACCGCTTCTCGTCCTTAATTGCGAAAGCAATAAAGAAGGCGGAGTAGAAAAAATGCTCGCATTCTTCAAATCCTTTATTGAAAAATACGAAAAGCTTGATATATCAAAATTAGTTTTATAAAAATAAGCCTGTTGGAAAAATCCGACAGGCTTGTTTTTATTCTGTATCAAATGTATTGGTGAAAATTAAATATCAATACTGTTAACAGTGTATTCCGAACTGTTGTTCCAGCTATCTTTAGCAATACCGTTTGTGATTACCACTAAGCAATTTTTATCAGTTTTTTTGATGTTTGTAAGTTTTACACTATAATTATTCAAATCTCTTTCAATGTCAATGTCAGCAGAAAAACCTATGAGAATCAAGTCTTTTTCATTTAAGCGCGTTGAGCTAAGTTCATTGTCATCGGTTATAGATATATTAAATAGTGCCGTTTTATCATCGTTGCTGTTAATTTGTTTGAAATTGATTGTTGGAGCTTCTTTATCAATATCGCTTTCTTCGTTGTACAAATAAAAGGATTTTGTACTAACAGATTTGTTAACATTGCCCGCCCTATCTTTAGCAACGCCTTCATTTAAAGTGATGGAATGAGCACCGCTTTCACCAACAATATTTGATAAAGATAAAACATATTCGGTATCAGAAACCTTGTTGATGTTTATTTCTGCAGTAATATTACCAAGATCGATTGAATCAGTAGTAAAATTTACTTCTTTTAATTCGGTTTCATCATCAAAACAAAAGTGGTAAATCAAAGGCGTATCGTATTGTTTCGAAGCGATAACATTATTTTTAGGTGAAGTTATCCCGACTGTGGGAATGACTGTATCGCTGATTTTAAGGGCTTTTTCAGCAGTCACAAATGCAAATGTAACACAAGCTATAGATAATACAACTGGAATAATTTTGCGTTTGTATTTAGAGAAAAAATTATAAACTTTAGGTAGTTTTTCAAAAATGATTTTTTGAATCTGACCGGTTAAAAAGACTAAAACTAAAAATGTTAAAATAAAAAATAGAGTAACACAGGGGACGAGTAACACAGGGGACGGTTCTATGTGTTTGTTGTTATTTCAGAATTCCCCTGACAACACCAAGACTGATCCCTGTTAATCTGGAAATTTGGCGTAAAGAAGCTCCGTATTTTTTCAATTCTAACACATACTTATCTCTTTTTGGTATTGGTAAATTTTGAAAATCACTTGTACTATTGCATTTATATTTCTTTTTTAGCAATTCAATAACATCTTCATCAGTCTTTCTTTGAATTACTTTTTCATCAATATCTATAAATCGAGCTTCCACAAAATTTTTGTGATATTCTTCAAATTGAAAAGGTTTTATTGCTTCTACAACCTTTTCTCCATCCACAAAACTGAAATCGTTTTTTATATAGCTATCATAACTACTATATTTGTAGCTCATGCCTTTAGTTAATCCGGCTTTCATTGGATTTTGGTGAATATACACCGTTGCCATAACCAAATAGGATTCATCTTCTACAGGCTCACTGCGATATCTATCCTGAAACAAATGCCCCACCCGATTATATTTGAGGTTATACCAATAAACAAAGCGTGTGCAAATTCGTTTCATAACAAGACTGCAGTCTTCTTTGCTTGTTTCAAGCAACAAATGAATGTGGTTTCCCATCAAGCAATATGCATATATTTTGTATTCACATATTGCTTTACACTCTTCGAGAATCTTCAAAAAACTTTTATAATCTTGTTCATCTTCAAAAATTTGTTGCTGATTTATACCTCTTAGCATTATATGATAAATTCCGCTATTACTCTTGCTTCTGGCTTGCCTTGGCATATATTTCACCTCGGCTCTATTCTAACCTATCAACTGCATTTTGTCAACACAGAGAACCGTCCCCCTGTGTTCTCGAAAAGGGTGTATCAAACCTTTCATACACAGATTCGTCTGCAAAGAAAGGTAAGAAATACACTTACAAGGTAAAAGCTTATAAGAGCAAAACCTATAGCGCTTACTCAAACACTAAAACAATTACAGATAAATATTGATTAACAAATTCGGACAGTTACAAATCTTTTGAGATTTGTAACTGTCCGATAAACTTTATTGTTATAATTTTATCCGATTATTTAAACAAATAAACTCTTGTTTCGTAGGGCTTTGTTTTGAAGCTGTTTCCGTTGAGGGTTGCATCGTTGTAGTTTGTAAGCACAAGCTCACCTTTAGAAAGGTCAATTCCGTCAGGTGCTTTGAAATCAACTGCATTTTCTGTGAATGAAGCAACAACAAGAAGCTTAACGCCATCAAGGTTTCTTTCATATACAAAAAGCTCTTTACTGTTTTTGTAATACTGCTTGAAATCACCATAAATAGCAACCTCATTTTCCTTACGGAATTTAAGAAGCTTACGATAGTAATTAAGAATAGAGTTTTCGTCTGCTTCAGAAGCAGCAACGTTAATTTCCTTGTAGTTGGGGTTAAGGTTAAACCAGGGCTCTACGGTTGAGAAGCCTGCATATGGGCCATCGTTCCATTGAACAGGTGTACGGGAGTTTTCACGAGAGCCTCTGTTTGCCCATTTAAGGAATGTTTCATCACTCATATGAAGCTTTTTGAACAGAATCCGGTTGTTGAAGGTAATCATATCCTTGAACTCGTCGATTGATTTAAGCTCGATGTTTGTCATACCGATTTCCTGACCCTGATAAATGAAAACTGTACCTCTCTGAAGGTAACACATTGTTGCAAGCATCTTTGCGCTTTCAACTCTGTATTTAAGGCTACCGTAACGGTCAACAATACGGGGATGGTCATGATTTTCAAGGTAAAGGGTATGCCAGCCCTTGCCGTTCATAGCGTCATACCATTTCTGGTAGCATTTTTTCATCTTTTTAAGGCTGAAAGGAACCTTGATCCAGTCAGTCATAAAGCAGTCTGCTTCAAGGTGATCGAAGCTGAACATTGTTTTAAGAACCTGAGTTTCATCCTCTGTAACAAAGCGAAGAACCTTTTCGGGAGTGATAAGGGGACCTTCACCAACAGTATAGCAATCATATTTTGAAAGAACATCATCATGGAATTCCTTAAGATATTCATAAAGGTGAGGACCACAGTTGTAATGCTCCATACCTGCAGCAACAGGAATCGGAATAGCGTTGGGAAGACCTTCTCTTTTTGAGATGTATGTAATAACATCCTCACGGAAGCCATCAACGCCCATATCAAGCCAGAATTTCATGATATCCTTAACCTCTTGGCGAACCTTGGGGTTATCCATATTCAAGTCAGGCTGACCCTTTGTGAAAACGTGGAGGTAGTATTCATCAACAGATTCAACATATTCCCAAGCTCCGCCTTCAAAGGTTGAGAGCCAGTTGTTAGGTGGCTTTTTGCCGTTTTTACCTTTACCCTTGCGCCAGATATAGTAATCATGGTAGGGGTTGTCAACGCTCTTGCAAGCCTCTTTAAACCACATATGCTCTGTTGATGTGTGGTTAACAACAAGGTCCATAAATACTCTTATTCCGCGTTCGTGACAGCCTGCGAGAACCTTTTTGAAGGTATCCATATCGCCGTATTCGGGGTTGATATCTCTATAATCTGCAATATCATAACCATAGTCAGCATTAGGGGACTTGAAAAGCGGGGAAAACCAGATAGCATCTACACCAATGCTTTTGATATAATCAAGCTTTGAGAAAATACCCTCAAGGTCACCGATACCGTCTGCGTTGCTGTCGCAGAATGAACGGGGCCATATCTGATATACCACCATTTCTTTGTACCAGGATTTTTTCATAATAAAACCTCACTTATTTCATATTCGATTTATTTTAACAAAATAAAAATAAAAATACAACAAATCTTTTGAATATCGTTAAATTGCAATAACAAAGCGGTGTTTATTTGTACAATAATTCGATATTTAATGACAAAAACACAAAAAATTAACAGTTAAGTTAAAAAATGCTATGTACTTTTTAAAAAATATAATGTATAATGACTAAGATAATATTGGAAAATCCTTGCGAGGTTATTATATGAAGAAAACAACAAAAATTATTATTTCTCTCTGTGTGGCGCTGTGCCTGACTACAGCAGTGCTTGTTGTAAGTCTTTTTCAGGGGGGCGGTTTCGTTAAAGAAACAACTGCTGCTCCGAGCTATTCTCTTCAGGCAACCAAACCGCCATCAACAACTGCGCCTACAGAATCCTGGGTGGATTTAAATCAAATGGCAAGTGAGCTTGCTACCGCAACCGAAACAACAGAGGTTACTGAATCCACCACAGAAACAACTGAATCAACAACTATGGAGCCTGTTATATTAACTACCATAGTTTATGTGATTTATTCTGAGTCTGAGGCGCCTACAACAACTGAGGCTCCCACCACTACGGAAATCGAGTTACTCGATGAACCCGAGATGCTTGAGTATAAATATTCTGTTGATAAGGCTGCAGGCGGTGTTACCATAGAAAAGTATCTGGGGGATGACTCTGTTGTATGGATTCCTGAAACAATCAGTGGCTATCCTGTTACAGCAATCGGCAAAAAGTGCTTCGAAAAGCAAAGCCTTAAGGGTGTAATTATTCCCGAAACAATTACAAGCATCGGCAACAACGCTTTTCAGGGCTGTGTAAACCTTGCATCCGTAACCTTCAAAGGTGCTCCCGCTACCATAACAATAGGCAATAACGCTTTCCAGAATTGCACCCGCCTTAAAACCATAAATCTTCCTGCGGCGGTAACAATAGGAAATCTTGCGTTTGACAGTTGCACCTCTTTAGAGAACCTTTCTCTTAAATTAGGTACAGAGTCCATAGGTGAATATTGCTTCCGAGGTTGCTCCGGTCTTAAAACTATTGAAATTCCTGATAGTGTAAGCTATATCGGTCAGGGTGCTTTCAGCGGAGACCGTAGAGAAGATTTAACAATTCGCTGCGTTGAAGGCTCTGTTGCAGACGATACTGCTAAAAAATATGGTATAAAAACTGAATACGAATCATAAGCTTCTGAAGATTGTTGTGCTGCGGTGCAACAATCTTTTTTTAACATATCGGACAAAGCAGTATATACTGATATTAGCAAGGGAAAGCAAAATTTTTATCCCTGCTGATTATTTTTTGAACCGTTGGGCAAAAATATGTTTGTAACAATATTTGCCTTTTCGGAGAGTGATAGCTTGAATATTAAAAGAGGGGACATATATTATGCAGATCTTAGTCCCGTAGTAGGTTCAGAGCAAGGCGGTGTTCGTCCGGTACTTATAGTTCAGAATGATGTGGGCAACAAATATAGTCCTACGGTTATAGCTGCCGCAATAACAAGTCAGCAGTTTAAAACTAAACTTCCTACTCATATCAGCGTTGATGCGGCAGTTTGCGGTCTTTCGAAGGATTCGGTTGTGTTGCTTGAGCAAATAAGGACATTGGACAAACAACGCCTGAGAGAAAAAATGGGGAATCTTCCCGAAACAGATATGTCAAGAATTAATGATGCTCTTTCTGTAAGTGTAGGTCTTAATAAATAAGCGAAAGTGATTGTCCTCAGGGGCAGTCACTTTTCATATGTTAAAGTATTGTTAAACCCTTCGACACAACTTGACAAGAAGTTTTTTGTAGTGTAGAATACTTCTGTTAAATATGTATGTTAATTCAACTTCATTTTTGGAGGGTTTTTTTATGTCTAAAAGATACTTTACATCTGAATCCGTAACTGAGGGTCATCCTGATAAGGTTTGTGACCAGGTTTCTGATGCTATTCTTGATGCGATGCTTGCTCAGGACAAATATTCCAGAGTTGCTTGCGAAACAACCTGTACAACCGGTATGGTTATGATAATGGGCGAGATTACAACAGATGCTCAGGTTAATATTCCCGAAATCGTTCGTGAGGTCGTTTGTGATATCGGTTTTGATAATAACGAGTGTGGTTTTGATGGTAACACTTGCGCAGTATTCACTACTATCGACAAGCAGTCTGCAGATATTGCTATGGGTGTTGATGCATCATATGAGCTTAAAGAAGGTCAGGAGGATACATATAATCTTCACGGTGCAGGGGACCAGGGTATGATGTTCGGCTTTGCTTGTAACGATACAGAAGAGCTTATGCCCCTTCCTATTTCTCTTGCTCATAAGCTTGCTCTTCGTCTTACAGAGGTAAGAAAGAACGGCACTCTTTCTTATCTTCGTCCTGATGGCAAAAGCCAGGTTACAATCGAATATGATGATAACGATAAACCCGTAAGAGTTGAAGCAGTTGTTGTTTCTTCTCAGCATGATCCCATTGACATAGAAATTCTTCGCAAAGATATCATCGAGAATGTTATTAAACCTATCATTCCTGAAAAATATCTCGATGAAAACACAAAATTCTATGTAAATCCCACAGGTAACTTTGTTATTGGCGGACCTGTTGGCGACAGTGGACTTACAGGCAGAAAAATTATCGTTGATACATATGGCGGTTATTCCCGTCATGGCGGTGGTGCTTTCTCAGGTAAAGACCCAACTAAAGTTGACAGAAGCGCTGCTTATGCCGCAAGATATGTTGCAAAGAATATTGTTGCTGCAGGCCTTGCAGATAAATGTGAGCTTCAGCTTGCTTACGCGATCGGTGTTGCTCGTCCGCTTTCTGTTCGCATTGATACTTTCGGAACAGGTAAAATTTCAGATGCGAAATTGGAAGAGCTTGTGAACAAGTATTTTGACCTTCGTCCTGCTGCAATTATCGAAAAGCTCGAACTCAGAAAACCTCAGTACAGAGCTCTTGCCGCTTATGGTCATATGGGTAGAATTGACCTTGATGTTAAGTGGGAGAAAACCGATATGGCAGAAACTCTCAAAAATGCGGCAGCAGCATTATAATTTTTTCTAAATAGAAATGGCAGAAAAGAAAAACGTTCATTCAGAGCATAGAAAACGCGTTAAAGCGAATGTTATAAAAAATGGTTTTTCACAGCTTGAGGAGCATAAACTCCTCGAGCTGATGCTATTTTATTCCATCCCTCGTAAGGATACTAACGAGCTTGCTCATAAACTTATAAATGAATTTGGTTCTTTTGAAGAAATTTTTAAAGCTAATATTGAGCAATTGAAAAAGGTTGATGGCGTAGGCGAAAATACTGCTGTGATGCTTGCTTCAATGGGGGAAACCTTTTATAGATTGTCCAGAGCAAAGCCCCCAAAGAAAAGGAGTTTTAAAAGTACGGATGATTTAAAAGAGCTTGCAACCGCTCTCTTGCAAGGGGAAAACGCAGAAAAAATTATTCTTATGTGCTTTGATGAAACAAGAAAGCTGAAGCGATACACAACAGTTTCCGTCGGTGATAAGGTTTCCTCTGAATTCGATATGAAAACTATTATAAAAAACCTTGTTGACAGTGAATCTTCAATTGCTGTTCTTGCGCATAATCATCCTGCGTCTTCTGCAGAACCATCTGCTAATGATATTGATTCAACCCGTATGATATGCGTAACTTTGCGGAAAATCGGCTATGCACTTGCAGACCACATTATTGTAGGAGAAGATGGTGAAGCATATTCAATGCACCTTGACCCTCGCTTTTCTGCAATGTTTTATTGATTGGAGTTATTTGGTTAATAATAGCTTTACAAATTTTGGTGAGAGAATAAAACTCGTTAAATCGGCACACAATGCACTTGGCAGGGTGTGTCGTGTTTTTTTTATGTTAATTGAGCCGTAGTAAAGGGTTATAGCATAAAATGTAGTTTCTGTTGAACCCATAATGACAGAAGCACATCGACCTATATAGCTGTCAGGACCGAAGGTTTTCAGTATGTTTTCATACATTCCCAGAGCACCGCTTCCCGAAACAGGGGAAAGTATTGCTAAAGGTGTGATTTCTTTAGGAATACCTAAAAGCGATGTTACCGGGGAAATCAAAGAACATATAACATCAAGCCCACCGGATGCCCGCAGCATATTAACGCAAAGAAGAAGAGCAATAAGTGAAGGCGTGATGTCCATAATGGTACTGAAGCCGCTTTTTGCACCCTTAATAAATTCATCAAAAACATTTATTCCTTTAAATGCCCCGTGAATGATAATTAATACTACAAGAGATGGTAAAATAAAATCTGTTATTTTGCTCATTTGAACACCTTTTTTAAAAGATTTGTTGCGATTATTCCTATTGAAAGAGCAATAATTGATGTCATAAGAGCAGGAGCAAGAATTTCCATAGGTGCTTTGCTTGCGTATTCCGCCCGTAAAAGCGCGATGGTTGTGGGAACAAGATGAATTGCCGCACTGTTAATGACAACAAAACGAACCATTTCATTTGTTGCTTTTTCGGGAGTGGGATTTATATTCTGCAGCCTTTTCATTGCCTCAAGACCCAATGGTGTTGCAGCATTTCCGAGACCCAGAAAGTTTGCTGTTATATTCATAGCTATTGCTTCCTTTGCCTTTTTGTCTTTAAGGCTTGGGAAAAGTAAGATGAGTAAAGGGGAGAATAGCTTGCAGATTAAAGATGTTAACCCGCTTTTTTGCGCAATTGCAGTCAGTCCGTTCCAAAGGCAGATAACTCCCGCCAGCTTTATTACCAAGGATATTGCATCTGTTCCTCCTGTGACAACCGCACCTGAAAGTTCGCTGGTTTTTCCTGTGGCAATTGCACAGAATAATGAGAAAACAACCATAACCGGTAAGAGATAATTCATCATTGTACTAAATTACACCCTTTAAAATGTTTGTAGTATAAAAAATCTTGACTAAATCACAATATATTGTATAATATATAGGGTAAAATCCCCAAAAATTGTATTTTTTAGGAATTTCGGAAAAATGAAATTTCGAAAGGTTAGGTATTATAGATGGCTAAAACTACACAGTCACCTAAAGAGTATGGTAACGAAAGTATAAAAAAGTTAAAAGGAGCCGACAGAGTACGTAAGCGCCCTGCGGTTATTTTTGGTTCGGATGGTCTTGATGGTTGCGAGCATTCCGTTTTTGAAATTATTTCAAACTCAATCGACGAAGCTCGTGAGGGGTATGGTAAGAAAATTGTTGTAACGCGCTTTCTTGACCATTCAGTTGAGGTTCAGGACTTTGGTCGTGGTATTCCCGTTGACTATAATAATCGTGAGAAATGCTATAACTGGGAGCTTGTTTTCTGCGATTTGTATGCAGGCGGTAAATATGATACCAATGATGGCGGTAGTTATGAATATTCTCTTGGTCTTAATGGTCTTGGTCTTTGTGCTACTCAGTATGCCTCTGAATATATGGAAGCAGAGGTTCACTCAGGCGGCTTCTGTTATGAGCTTAAGTTCAAAGCAGGTAAAATCAACGGGGAAATGAAGAAAACCCCATATGATAAAAAAGACACAGGTACAAGAATCAAATGGCGTCCTGATTTAAAGGTTTTCACAGATATTGCAATTCCTCTTGAATATTTCCAGGAAATACTTAAAAGGCAGTCTGTTGTTAACCCGGGCATTAAATTTATTCTTAAAAATCAGCTTACTGAAACCAAATTCGAAACTTTTGAATATATTTATGAAAATGGTATTGTTGACTATGTAAATGAGTTTGTAGGCGATGATGGTCTTACCACAGTTCAGTTCTGGCAGGCAGAACGAAAGGGTAAAGACAGAGAGGATAAACCCGAATACAAAGTAAAAATGAATATTGCTCTTTGCTTTTCCAATAAAAAGCAAATGAAGGAGTATTATCATAACTCAAGCTTCCTTGAGCATGGCGGTGCTCCTGAAAAAGCCGCGAGAAGTGCTTTTGTTTCGCAGATTGATGCATATTTAAAGCAGAATAGTAAATATACAAAAAGTGACCCTAAAATCAGCTTTCAGGATGTTGAAGATTGTCTGGTGCTTGTTATATCATCTTTCTCAACTCAGACTTCTTATGAAAACCAGACAAAGAAAGCCATAACCAATAAGTTTATTCAAGAAGCCTTAACAGATTTTATCAAGCATCAGCTTGAAATTTACTTTATTGAAAATAAGCTCGATGCAGATAAGCTTTGCGAGCAAGTGCTTATTAATATGCGTTCCCGAGTAAAAGCGGAAAGCACAAGGCTTAACCTTAAAAAGACTCTGACCTCATCTAATGATATGACAAGCAGAGTTGAAAAATTCGTTGACTGCCGCAGTAAAGATAAAAATGAGCGTGAAATTTTCATAGTTGAGGGTGATTCGGCTCTCGGTGCTTGTAAGCAGGCTCGTGACTCTGCCTTCCAGGCGGTTATTCCCGTCAGAGGTAAAATTCTCAACTGCTTGAAATTTGACTACAACCGTATATTTAAAAGCGATATTATAATTGATTTAATAAAGGTTCTCGGTTGTGGTGTTGAGGTTTCAAGCAAGTCAAATAAAGAATTATCTTTGTTTAACCTTGATAATCTTCGTTGGAGCAAGATTATTATCTGTACTGACGCGGATGTGGACGGCTTCCATATCAGGACACTTATTCTGACTATGATTTACACACTTATGCCCACTCTTTTGAAAGAGGGCAAGGTTTTCATTGCAGAATCACCCCTTTATGAAATTACATCAAAAGGGCAGACATGGTTTGCATATACAGAAAAAGAAAAACAAATGGCACTTGAAGAAATCGGTGATGCAAAATATACGATTCAGCGTTCAAAGGGTCTTGGTGAAAATGATGCTGATATGATGTGGCTTACTACTATGAATCCACAGACACGCCGTCTTATCAAGGTTGAACCAAATGACGTTGAAGAATTGATTGCAGAGAAGTTTGAACTTCTTCTGGGCGATAATCTTCAGGACAGAAAAGAATTTATTGCAGAAAATGGTCATCTTTATCTTGACCTTGCAGATATTTCGTAAGGGGGGGATAACAATGGCAAGAAAGAAAAAAGACGTTCAGGAAACAGTTAAAACAGAAGAGGTTAAAGCTAACATTATAGGTGCAGGTGAGGTTGTAACTCAGCAGATTACGGACACTCTTGAAACTAACTTTATGCCCTATGCAATGAGTGTTATTATCTCTCGTGCAATCCCCGAGATTGACGGCTTCAAGCCCTCTCACAGAAAGCTCCTTTATACTATGTATAAAATGGGGCTTATAAATGGCGGAAGAATCAAATCTGCAAACATTGTTGGTAGAACAATGCAGCTTAACCCCCATGGTGATGCTGCAATTTATGAAACAATGGTCCGCCTTTCCAAGGGTAATGAAACTCTTCTTCATCCTTATATTGACAGTAAGGGTAACTTCGGTAAAGCATATTCAAAGAATATGGTTTATGCTGCTGCCCGTTATACAGAGGCAAAGCTTGAAAACATCTGCTCCGAGCTCTTCGGTGATATTGATAAGAATACTGTTGAGTTTGTTGATAACTACGACAGCACAATGCAAGAGCCCACTCTTTTACCTGTTTCATTCCCCAGCGTTCTTGTTAATATGAATAGTGGTATTGCGGTTGGTATGGCAAGTAACATCTGCTCTTTCAATCTCAGAGAGCTTTGCGCAACAACAATCGGACTTATTAAAAACCCCGATTTTGATATTTTTGAAACGCTTAAAGCCCCTGATTTCATCGGCGGTGGCTTAATAGTTTACGATAGAGCAGCTCTCGAAGAGGTTTATTCAACAGGTAGAGGTTCAATTAAGCTTCGTGCGAGATATTCGTATGATAAATCCAATAACTGTATTGATATTACAGAAATACCTGCAACAACCACTTGTGAAGCAATTATTGATAAAATAATCGAAAAGGTGAAAGCAGGCTCGCTTAAAGAAATAAGCGATATAAGAGACGAAACAGATAAGTCAGGTCTAAAGATTACCATTGATTTAAAACGCGGTACGGATCCCGATAAGCTTATGAAGCGTCTTTATAAGTTTACCTCTCTTGAGGATTCTTTTAGTGCAAACTTCAATATTCTCGTTGCAGGAGTACCCAGAGTTATGGGCGTTGCGGAAATTCTTGAGGAATGGATTGCTTTCCGTACAGAATGCGTCAAGAGAAGAGTTTATTTTGATTTGACTAAGGCAAAAGATAAACTTCATCTACTTTTGGGACTTAAAAAGATTCTTCTTGATATAGATAAAGCAATAAAAATTGTCCGCGAAACTGAAGAAGAAAGTGAAGTTGTTCCCAACTTGATGATCGGCTTCGGTATTGACGAGATTCAGGCGGAATATGTTGCTGAAATTAAGCTTCGTCACCTTAACAGAGAATATATTCTCAAACGTCTTTCTGATATTGATGATCTTAAAGAAAGTATCGAAGATATGGAGGATATACTCAACAGTAAGTCAAGGGTGAAAAAGATTATTGTTGATGAGCTTACAAGGATTTCTGAAAAATACGGAAAAGACAGACGAAGTGAAATTATCTACGACACAGATACAGAGGAAGAATTTGTTGAAGAAATTCCTGATTATGAAGTAAATCTCTTCTTTACCCGTGATGGTTACTTTAAGAAAATCACACCCTTATCACTTCGTATGGGCGGAGAGCAGAAGCTTAAAGAAGGGGATGAGATGATTTGCGCCCTCAATTCCAAAAACTCTGCAGAGCTTCTCTTCTTTACTGATAAATGTCAGGTATATAAGGCGAAGGCTTCAGATTTTGATGATACAAAGGCAAGTGCTTTGGGTGATTTTATTCCGTCAAAGCTCGAGTTTGAAAAAGATGAGAAGCCTATTTATATGGCAGTAACAAGCGATTATAAGGGTTATATGCTCTTTGTATTTGAAAACGGTAAGGTAGCAAAAGTAACAATGTCCGGCTATGCTACAAAAACAAATCGTAAAAAGCTTATTAAAGCATATTCCGATAAAGCACCTATAGTTTCAGCTATGTATATAGAGGAAGATACAGAGGTTGTTATTTCTTCAACTGCAGGAAGGCATCTTCTGGTTAACACAGGCGCAATTTCACCAAAGGCGGCAAAGGATACGGCAGGCGTAAATGTGATGACACTTAAAAAGTATCATAAGGTACAAAGTGTAAGATTATATAAAGAGGGCGAGTTTACAAAACCCCACCGCTATCGTACTAAAACGCTCCCTGCTGCAGGTGCAACATTAAGCGCTGATGATACTGCAGAGCAGTTATCATTAATGTAACAAATAAAACTCCCCGTTCAGTTGAACGGGGAGAGCGAATAAATTAACCGTTTTGAGTAAATCGTAACACGATGTATAACACAAATACTCTGAAAAACGATGCAAACGCGTACAATGTGTTTATTCGCTGACTATATATTGTCCGATTTTTTATGCAAAATACATAGTATGCAAATTTTTTTAAAAAAAGTTAAAAAAAGACTTGCTTTTTTATTTCTTATGTGGTAATATAATCGGGCGTTGTGAACGAGACATAGTTCAGAATGAAAGGAAAGTTACGTATGGATCAGCTTTTATGGTATCATTACCTTACAGGTGCCATTCTCATAATTGCAGCAATTATTATTGTTGTAACTGTTATGCTTCAGCAGAGCAAGCAGCAGGGTCTCTCCGGTGCTATCGCAGGTGGTGCAGATACCTTCTTCGAAAAGAATAAAGGAAGAACAAGAGAAGCCTTCCTTGCAAAAATAACAAAAATTGTTGCAGTCGTTTTCTTCGTTTGCGCTCTTGCAGCAGTAGTTGTTTTCGCGTTAGTAAAATAAAAATGAACCCTGATTACAGGGTTTATATATGAGTCATTAGCTCAGTAGGCAGAGCACCTGCCTTTTAAGCAGGGTGTCCGGGGTTCGAATCCCCGATGACTCACCAAAGAAAAAGTTATACTTTAGTATAGCTTTTTCTTTTTTTTGATGAGTTTATTGTACGGGGATTCGAACCCCTCACTCCGTTTTTTCTAAATAATTGAATATGAATGCACCTATGAGACCTATTGAAAGAGTTGCTCTTGCTGTTGCTGATAATTCATCGGAAATTAATAACAATTCATACTGAAATGGTGTGAAATTAGCGTAATTCGAAAAGATGCTTATAAATAATAAAGGCAAAGAAAGTGCCATAGTGCATTTTATAACAATTCGGGCCATTTGCCCTAACGATTTATAGAAGCTTTTAATTTTAGTCAATATAATCACCGAAATAATGGTATTATAAATATTCCTCAAAATCAATGGTAATTGCAGGATAATACTGCATATTTTACCATACAAAATATTGAAAAACTATTGAATTGTAACACAATATTTGGTACAATAATCCTACTTATTCTATTGACGGAGGCTGACAGTATGAAATGTCCCTTTTGTGGTTTTGAAGAAAGTAAGGTAATTGACT
>JAZUOL010000064.1:0-51744 GCA_045604605.1 Acutalibacteraceae bacterium
CATGGGGAGAGGCAAGGTTTGTGCACCTACAGAGCATTGTGCGGATTGTGATTATTGCAATTTTCTCGCACCGCAGTGCGATATAATAATTCAAAAGCGAAGCTTTTTACCTAAATTATGCATTATGCATTATGCATTATGCATTGTGCGTTGTGCATTATGCATTGTGCGTTGTGCATTGCGAAGCAAAACCCTCATGGCACGACACACAGGTCGTGCCCTACAAAGTTCCTATTTCCTGTTCCCTAAATCCTAATTCCCAACCAACAATACCGCCGCAAAATATCCCGCAGCAATACCTATCGCCACAAGACAGGCTTCACAGAACCGCAGCACGCCTGACATGATGTCACCGCCGATGAGGTCACGCAGGGAGTTGGTCAGGGCAAGACCGGGAATAAGGAGCATTATGTTTCCGATTATTATTTTATCTGCACTCTCACCGATACACGCATAGACCGAAAGATAGGATAGTGCCGTTAAGAAAAATGAGCTGAAAAGGTTGGAGAATACTTTGTTAATACCCATTTTTTCCACAAATTCGACACACAGCATCAAAATCAGTCCTATTATAGTTGATATAATGCCGTCAGTAATCCTTCCGCCGAAAAATACCGTGAATGAACCTGCAGTGATTGCCCAAAAGAGCAATCGGATATATTTTGGGTAGTCCTTCTTTGACAGTATTTCGCTGGTTTTTTTTTCTATGTAATCCTCGCAGGGGATACTCGTACAGATGTATCTTGAAAGGCTATTGAGCTTATCCAGCATATCAAAGTCGGTGCGGTAGCTTGTAATTCTTCTTGTCTGGGTGTAGGTTTTACCCTCAAAGTCCGCCGACAGTACTATACTTGAGGTTATCGTAAAAACGTCCACACGAGAAGCACCGTAGGCAGAACATATCCTCACGATGCTGTCCTCAACTCTTGAAACCTCCGCACCGCTGCACAGCATTTTTTCGCCGATGGTCAGGGTGGCGGATAAAAGTCTTGCATATTTCATATGTTTGTTTCTATCTTCCTTTACATATCAATCCACTACAATAATACACGATTTTCACGTATAAATCATTATCAAAAAGTAATTTTTTGTTAAATCATATGTACAGAGCTTAACAAACATAGCATAATATATCAAAGTATAAAGGTAAATCAAAGAATTGAAGCACAGACACGGTGAATGTGTACATTGCTTTAGAATTTGGAAAGAACGGAGTTTTTTGCATAAACATCAGATGCATCTGCACTCAAAAATCACAAGTAAGTGTACAAGCTACGAGTCGGCAGAGCATATTACAAGAGCAAAATAGACAGGCAGAGTCGGTGTTAACGACATATCCTCCGATAAGGGGCGACGAACTTGCTGTCACTAACTGCGAGATTGAGTGGATTTGTACAGCTATGCAGAATGTCATCGGATAGCAGGCAAAGAAAACAAAAAGAACAACTGCAGAGCTCAAAATCCACAGCTGTTCCAAAGGTATTTACTGTACTGAATTCAAGTCACACCTTAAAAACAGTACATTACGAAATCAGTTATCGGTATTTTCATTAACGTTTTTGCCGTCCGAATATCCCTCGGCGAGGATATACGCAATAAGGCATCCTGCCGAAGTAATCAGTGAAGTAACAAGCGTGACCGTATCGTCGGGGAATCTGAACATAGCCATGAGGGAAACCGCAAATCCGGATACGCACGCCCAGAACTTTCTGGAGGACAGCTTTCTTATCAACTCTTTGTATGTCATGTTATTTTTCTCCTTTCAAATTAAATTTCAAATTTATGTTATCTTGGCATCTTCGGTGCAATACAAAATGCAGAATTATGTGTTTACCCACCAATACCCTATTTTATCTTAATTTCTTTAGCTCCTCTACATTTTTCACTAATGCTAAGCTGTGTACCTTGTCGCGTGAACTCCTAAATCATTCCCAATCTGTCCAGCACCACACACAAGTCCTGCCGTGTAACATTATCATGCAATCTCAGATCGCCACTCGGGTCACCGAGCAGTATCTTTTTCTGCACTGCCTTGTAAACGGAGTACTTTGCATACTCATCCGGAGTGTTATCGGCGATAATTTTCGGCTGTTCCCCGCCTGATGAAGCATTGCCCGAAGCCGCTTTTTCAGAAAGCAGGACGTGTTTTTCTTGGACAAGCTTCAAAAAGTCATCCCAATGGGGGAGAATATACACAGGGCAGTTTTTGCCGGACCAGTGCTTGTGAGTTACAACATCGGAGAGTGAAAGTCCGTGCTTGTGCATAAGATACGCAACGAGCAGTGCACCGTTTTCCTCGGCTTTTTTATCCGTCTCCCCGTATTCACTGCCCATGATAATTTCAATCGCAATATAGCTGTCGTTGCCCAGGCTTCTGTCACCTGTACCTGCGTGCCAGCCGACCTCGTTTTCTTCAAGATTCTGCCACGCCTCTGTGCAGTCAACGTAAAAATGGACTCTGGCGGTATTCATGTTCTGATTAAAGGTGGCTCTAGTGTAGGTTTCGGCATCTGCACCGGCACTTGTATTATGAACCGTAATGCCGAGTACCTTGCCGCTGCCACCCGTCATGAGCCTGTCCGCTTTGTAAAGGTCACCCTTGCGAAAACCGCAGCAGTCTTTTTTCCACGTAGTGCCGAATGGAATCTTTTTAATGTTGATTTTAAGATTTTCTATTGTATATGTTGAATCGGGTATAAGTTTTGACATATGGTTTCTCCTTTCATATAGGGTACGACCTGTGTGTCGTACCGTGTACTTTGCGACAAAAAAGCATCCTTCCCCGGCTCCTGAATCCTATTTCCTTAATTATTTCCTAAATACCGGAATTCGCAGGAATTCCTTAAGGAGAAGCTTTGATTCTCCGAGCTGTTCTCTAAGCTCTAATCTCCGTCGGCAGCTCTGCCAACTTCCCCTCAAGTTCTTTCACAATACCGTTGCCGCCGAGCATATAATATTCCTTTGTCAGATGCTCAAGATTCTCCCGTTCGTGTATCGGGAAGTACTCCTTTTCCGAGTATCTGTTGTAGATTACGATGATCCTGTCACGCAGTAAAGCACAAATGGCACTTTTTAAACAGCGGATCTCGCGTTTTTCGGAACGAATTTTTGTAAACAGACGTGTGCACAGTGCTATTACAGCACCAAAGGCGAATTCCAGCCAATATTTTGCTATAAACTCTTTCATACTTGCCTTTTTCCTTTCTTTTTTGCAAGCTCCGACAATTTGTATGGTTAATTTTGGGTTTTTGTCCGATGGTTTCTTCGGACTCTTTTCTATTACGGAGGTTTTTTATTATCAAGGTCGATACCTCAACCGACCAATTTTGGTATTATCGGAGCTAATGTTAGGTTTTGTCCCAACGTTATCATAACTCTTAATCACTAACACAAGAACAAATGTTCCAATGGTATTATACCACAAAATGCCTGATTTGTCAAGAGCAAATCGAATATTTGTTCTGTTTTTTTAAAAAACTTGACATAAGAAAGAAAAAGATGTATAATATAATCAAAAGTGTAAAAAGAAAGGAATGGTAATAAAAATGAATACAATTGATCTTGCAAGACAGCTTGGACACGCAATACAGGAGGAAGAAAGCTACAAAGCAGTAACAGCGGCAGGCGATGCCATAGACGCAGATGTAGAGTTAACAACTCTTATCGCCGAGTTCAGCAAAAAGAGGGACAGCATCTCCGGGACTGATGACAGTGCAAAGCTGGAAACTATTGACAAGGAGCTTGAAGCACTTTACAGCAAGATAATGTCCAACCCCAAAATGGCGGCATTCGAGCAGGCAAAGCACGAGTTCGGACATCTTATGGACAGAGTTCTTGCAATAGTAACAAAGTCCGCAGACGGCGAAGATCCCGACACCGCAGAGCCTGATGAGCATCATTGTCATGGTGACTGTAGTTCTTGTCATGATTGTGAGCATTGAGATTGGGATTTAGGGACAAGATCGGAGAATCAAAGATTCTCCTTAAGAAATTCCTGTGGAATTCCGATATTTAGGGAACAGGTCACCTACGGATAAAAGCAAAATGCAAAATTATAGGGCGTGACGAGGTCGTCACGCCCTACATATATGCACACCCAAAAAACTAATCAAAGCGGATTGTGATTATTGCAATTTCCCCGCACCGCAGTGCGATACAATAAAATTAAAAGCGAAGCTTTTTACCTAAATTATGCATTATGCATTATGCATTGCGAAGCCCTTCCCTGAATCCTAATCCCTTATCTCGCTTTACTCCTGGAAATATTCAACACACCCTCCGGCAGAAGCGAGATGTTATCAAGCGATCTTCCTGCACCGATACAAACGCAGTTCACCGGATTCTCCGGAATATGTACCTTTATTCCGGTAGCCTTTTCAATAAGCTTGTCTATACCGCGAAGCTTGCTGCCGCCGCCGGTGAGTACTATGCCGCCTGTCGCTATGTCACCAACAAGCTCCGGTGGAGTCATCTCTATTACACGGCAGACAGCATCTACTATCTGTGTCAAAGGCTCGTCCATGGCTTCAAGTAGCTCTTTTGTTGTTATGGTTACTTTTTTCGGAAGTCCCTCAATCAGACATCTGCCCTTTATTTCACAGCTTTTCGGCTCAGAAAAGGGCCACGCAGTTCCCATGCCGATTTTCAGCTCCTGTGCCGTGATGTCACCGATGAGCATGCTGTGCTTTCTTCTTATGTACTTGACTATCGCATCGTCAAGCCTGTTGCCCGCTACCTTTATTGATTCGGAGGTGACAACATCACCAAGAGACAGTACGGCTATATCCGTCGTACCGCCGCCGATGTCGATAACCATGTTTCCGATGGGCTTTGAAATGTCAAGTCCCGCACCGATTGCCGCCGCAAGGGGTTCTTCAATAAGGTGTACTTTCTTTGCACCTGCACGCAGTGTCGCCTCGCATACGGCTCTTTCCTCAACCTCTGTTATACCGCTGGGAACGCACACTATTACACGGGGCTTGAAAAATGTCGAGCCTATCGCTTTTTTTATAAAGTACCTTAGCATCTGAAGCGTCATGTCGTAGTGGTCTATTACTCCGTCGCGAAGTGGGTTTATCGCCACAAGCCCCGCAGGAGTTCTGCCCAGCATTTTTGAAGCTTCCTTACCAACGGTTATTACCTTGCTTGTATTTTTGTCAACAACCACAACCGAGGGCTCCTCTATCACAACGCCCTTGTTCTTAACATATACCAGCACCGAGGAGGTACCGAGATCAATTCCTATATCATGCGTCATGTCATTATCCTTTCCGCGGCAGAATCGCCGCCCTGCAAAACCATGTCTTACACTAAACCGAAAAGCATTAAAGGTCTTACCCGCAAGTGTAAAACATTGACTGTTATTCTGATGTTACTCTGTTTCTCAACCTACTGTTTTATGCCGTTATGTCCCTTTTCGGGGTTTACTTTTGGTTTTTCCGATTCTTTTGTCGCCGCACTGCCGTCCGACAATGTAAATTTAAAGCAGCTGTATGCGTTTTCCTCGGATTCCGCCCAGACCTGTTCTTCGTGGGAGGCGAGTATTGTTTTTACTATAAAAAGTCCGAGACCCACGCCGGATTTGTCAAGACCTCTTGACGGATCTGTTTTGTAGAATCTGTCAAATATATACGGGAGCTCTTCCTTTTTCATCCCCTTGCCGGTGTTATAGACCGAAACAAGATATTTTGCATTTTTGTATTTTTCAACGCCTATCCTGATAATGCCGCCCCGATTGGTGAACTTTATCGCATTGTGGATAAGATTGTATGCGACCTGATGTATTCCATCACGATCGGCAAAGACCATGCACTTATCTTCCGCAGGCTCAAACTCTATCTCAAGCTTTTTGTCGTCTATCTGCTTTTCCATGGATATAAGTATCAGACGCAGAAGCTCACAGATGTCGAAATGCTCTTTATTGAACTTTCTTTCGCCGGACTGAATTCTCGTAAGGTCAAGCAGTGAGCTGACAAGCCTTGAAAGCCTGTGTGTTTCCGCAGAAACAATCTTCAAATACTGCTCCTGTTTTTCATAGGGAATTGTACCGTCAAGGATGCCGTCAACAAAGCCCGCAATACTTGTCATGGGAGTTCTCATATCGTGGGACACACTGCCCAGGAAGCTTCTTTGTGCAATCTCTTTTTCCTTGACCACATTTGCCATTTTGTTAAATGCCACCGCAAGATCCGCAACCTCGTTGTCAACATCCCGTTCGGGGACATAAATGTCATAATCTCCGACTGCCACTCCCTCCGCTGCTTTTTTCATAATTTTAAGGGGAGATACTATCCTTTCGCTTATAAACACTGAGATTATTACTGCCGCAACCGAAATCCACAGGAAAGACATGACAAGAGTTTGGACAAGATCGCCCATAAAGTCCTCCACCGCCGAAAGGGGTGCACTGACAAGAATAATACCGTCAACTATCCCCTCGCTGTCCTTTACGGCAAAGCCGCAGTTTATACCCTCTGCCGCATAAAAGCCGTAGATGTCGCTGGTTTTAAGCTCGCTTCCCGTGCTTACATCTGAAAATCTGTACATCGCCTCGGAGGGGAGCACCGAATTGCCGTTTTTGGAAAGCTCGTCGGGAATGGAGGAATATTCCACGTTGCCTATTCTGTCAGTAATTACCACAGCTACTTTATGCATTGAGGTTATATTGTCCACCACTGAATTTATCTTATCCGGATACTGCTCCAGTACCTCGTCGTAGCTTTTGCCGGTAAAGTCGGAGATTTCCCTTATAATGGAGGCGATAAGCTCCGCAGACTCATCCACGGCGGCAAATCGGGTAGAAATCACGAAATTCATAATGGCAGAGCTTGTGATAATGGAGATAAGCAGCACAACAACGGAGATAAGCAACGAGAATGTGACCAGATACTTTGCCCGGATGCTTCCGAAAATATTCAGTTTTTTATAATCCGTACCGTGTTTTTTTTCACTCATTTTTTTCTCCGTTATTTCCCCCTGCTTTTGAAAGGGTGAATTTTTTTTTACGGTCTGTACCGTTTGGAGTATAATTTTTCTCACTTTATATTTTACTATAAAACATAGGAGATAGTCAATAGGTATAGTGAATTTTTTTTAAATCTTTTTGAAACGGTTTTATGATTCAGACAGGCTATACAAAGTCAAATCTTTAAAATAAAGGTTATTGAGAAAAAATTATTAAAAGACAAAAAACAACTATGATTGATGTAATATAATTCTACTTTCGCCGATAGCTTTCCGAAAAAGAAATTGTTAAATAATATTATCACTTATAAATTCATAAAATGCCGTTGATTTTAAACTTAAAATGTGATACAATATTTCAAATTTGTATCGAAAGTATTTAATTGCCTTTTTGAAAAATGGTGTAAAAATGGTGTAGCAAATGATGTAAAATTTGGTGCAGCAATTAACTTATTTTTTACGAGATAAAGTCAATACAACAATGTTGCGCCAAAGAAAAAACACGGCATCCGGGTGAATGTCGTGTTTATATTTGCATATGGTTGTACCAAAAGCAGAATGATGTCAATATTATAGTAAAAATGTTTTTATTAATACAGTGCAAATATTAAGAATGCATTGTTTTGGACAAGAAAAAACGGAGCAGACACCTGCCCCGTAGTATATTATTCGATTTTGAATGTATTACTCATTATACAGTATTTATAATGATGGGGCAAACACATTGTTGAAAGATGTATCCTCACGGCAGAATCACATACATATCACGCCCGAACATACTAAGATAATTATACCATAAAACGAAAAGTGCAAGATCGGCAAGACCGACAATAAAGCTTATACGGCAAAGAAACTTATTGTAAAAGCTTATCAGCCCGGAAACTATCATATTAAGAGCAAAAAAAGCAAGCGACAAAATGCAATAACCGGTAATTGTTATGTGTACAAAAACATCACGGATATCGAAAACAGCGAGAAAATAGCTGAGTAAAAATACAACTGTGGAAAAGACCGTAAAAGATGTTACGATTAAGTACAGAATATTTATAAAACCGCAGAATATTCTTTTTAAGATCATAAAAAACACTCCTTGTTACTACAGAATGCATACTCCAAGAAAATTCAAAAAGCACGCCACCGAAAGAGCAATGCTCAAGATACAGAACGATTTGTTGAAATGTTTTATAAGGAATGCGCAGATACCGTTTAATATAGTAAGTATAAACCACAGGGTATTTGCGGCAAGTATGCGTTCTGAGTTTGTTGCAATTTCCGAAAATCTTGCCAGATAGTTGTTATCCCACGGAAGGAACAACGGTACTGCAAACATGAAAAAGATAATTACTGCGACCGTTAAAACATAAAAAGAGGATAGTAAAAATATGATGAATCTTTTGTCCATTTTCTTGTGCTCCGATTTGTATTTTTTCAATAACTTTATAAGCCTGGGGCTTTTTAGATCTCACCTTTGCGGGCGCAGTTATTTCTGCATATCACGGCAAAATCACATACAAGTCCGGTCTGAACACAAGAATGCAATTATACCATGATACAAAAAGTGCAAGATTTGCAAGCCCGACAATAAAGCTTATGCGGCAAAAGAGCTTGTTGTAAAAATTCATAAGCCCTGAAATGACCATATTGAAAATACAAAATTCAAACCCATGTACAGCATATCCGCCGTCTGTCAGAAATACTGTATCATCACAAATGCCGCAGGCAAGACAAACAAGCATTATAGTCGCAAGACATATAAACAAAGCCGACACTGCTGTCACAGATATGTATGCAATGTTTATCTTACGTCGGGTAGATTCTTTAAAAACCATCAAAGCACCCTCCTTTATCCGATGACCGTGTATATTGCAAGACGATTCAGCACGCATACTATGGTAAGTGCAAGGCTGAAAATACAGAAATATTTGTTAAAGCGTATTGTCCAGAGAATGCACGCACCGTTTAATACGGCAAGCGAAGTCCATACAAAGCACAGCCATGATAATCGCTCGATGGAGGTTGTTTTTATATGGAATATCATCTCGTGATCCATATCCCACATAAAAAATATCGACATAAAAAACATAATAAAGAGCAATATTGTATTTACCGTCAGATACAAAACGGATTCAACTATTATCGATCTTTCTTATCCATGCTTCGGGCTCCTTTTATTTTAGTGCTTTCAGGATATCGTCTTTGTTGTCATAGATGGCCTGCCCATAATCGGTAACTATTGCGTTTTTTTCAGGCTCCGGACCGATGTTGTAGCGTGATGCTGTAATCTTTATTTCATCTTCTGTCAGGTCGTTTGCATTTTTGCCGGCAAAATCAACATTGCGAAGTACATTCAAATGGCATGCTGTCATATATATATTTTGAATCGGATCTTTCAATGATGCTATGATCTTGTCTCGCTTGTCTGTATCGGTGGTATACCCCAGCATTTCTATTGCTCTTCGAACCTGTATGCTCGTATTTCCAAAGGATGTTAGATCGGGATTTTTTGTTATAGTGTAATTTTTATCTACCCAATCCGGACCACTCCAGTCAAATGACCTTACTCCATATGCTACATCATCGATGAACATTGGATCACCGCCATACTCGTTATACATTACACCTGCAAGCAATAAAGGCGGAAGATTGTACTTTTTTGCTGCATCTAAAATGACTTTTTTATAATTTTTAATATAAGATATTTTTTCAGAATGTAAATATTTGTTGCCGCCAAATGTTCTCCAATATAAAATATCAGCTGCTGTCCATTTATATTCGGGAATATTTTTCCAGCTTTCGGAGTAATACATGATTTTTGCATGTTCATAGGTGACTTTATTTTCTTTGGTTATTTAAAATATTCTTTCACGTCCAATTTTTTGTGGAGGTCTGCTTATAAGACCATAGGTTTTCCCCGAATTAGGTTTATACGCGTTTTTTTCGAGCGATTGATGGTTTGAAGCTTCTTTCTGAAAAGAAACAGGATCTGTGCTGCTTTCTTCGGTAACGGTGGTCCCTCTGCTGCTTGTTTCATAAAGACTTTCCGAAGCTTCCTTTTTGCTCGGTGTGTATGCTGCTTTATAAGCAAGATTTGCGGCTTTCTTGTCACTTTTTTCGCTTGCCGCATAAAACAGTGCAAGTCCGTCACGTAAATTATTGTAATCGTTCCGGCTTCCGGATTTCCCATTGTTGCTGTTTAACCTGTCAAGAATGACAGACTTTGCGGTTGGAATGCTCTTTTCAACATCGCTATCTGAAACATTGTCAAAAACACCTTTTATATCGAATGCATTATGATTTTTGTTCAGTACATTAATTATGTTGTTCTTTATTCTCTTTCCTTCATTGGAAGGAGGTTCTTGTTCCGGTTCTGCAGTTCTGCCGGAAACTGTACTTGCAATAGGTGTATCATCTGAAATGCTTTTCGTAATACCTTTTTCGATGGCTGACTTTATAATACTCATCAATTCATCTGATGTGTTTTGTGCTTCACGCAAGACCGAATGAAGTGTATCCTTTGAACGGCTGTCCAAAGAGATTTTTAAATTCTTCTTGCGCTTTCTGAAGTTATAATTAAAATTTGTGTTTGACATTTATTAAATACTCCTTTAATATTATAATACTTTACTGGATGCTTGTCAAGCATTTGTATTATACCACACATTTGTTCGGAAGTCAAGAAAAATCGAACAGTAGTTCTAAAATCTGCGAGATGCACAAAAAACCGCATAAACGGATGTTCGCGTTGTAGCTGTTTAACATTCTATTTTATGGAACTAAACCAACAATTAAGTATAGTTTTATATGGGTACTTTTTGAAAAAATTTCGAATAATACCAACCCTTTTAAATTCATAAAATAACGTTGATTTTAAACTTAAAATGTGATACAATATTTCAAATTTGTATCGAAAGTATTTAATTGCCTTTTTGAAAAATGGTGTAAAAATGGTGTAGCAGAAGCTACCCAAACACCGAAAAACCTTGATATATAAGGAATTTTTAAAGGAGAAACCGCGGGCACAAACCCTTGTATAAGTGGAAACATTGCTCGCCCGCTTAAACATTTCGCAAAGCGAAATATACTAACGTTAAATTAAGGAGAAGAAAAAATGAAGCTTGGTATAGTAGGTCATTAACCATTATTCATATCTCCACATATTCCTATAAATGCCTATAAAGCTTGATATGGCGTGTTTTTTCGCACAACCAACCAAATTATAAGTTTATATATCTCTATGCTACTCCATGCGAAAATGGCGTAAAAATGGCGTAGAGAAATACACGAATTGCAGATACGAAAAAGACTGCTGCTACATATCAAATTGTTTATAGAAGTATCCGAGTGAAAACGGAAATTTTGCAAAACACAACTATACCGCGTAGTACCAAATAAAATGAAGATAATTGCCTTGAAAGTGATATCTTTCAGGGCGTTTTTTATGATTTAGAGGTGGAGCTGCACCAATATTATAAAACATCAAAAAGCTATAATTTTGATATTAAAAATTCACCTCATATCTCCACCTCTAAGCCCTTGCAATTACTGGCTTTAACGATGTTTGCCTCGATGTATATCGCTCCTGCTCTTAGAGGTGGAGCGATTGACTTTTTTGATGCTAGTGTCCCTATCGTATTTTCTAAATTGGCTTTTGGTATGATTTATAAAAATGGCACAATGGTATAATATATTCATTGATTTTTATCCGGGAGGAGAAAACATTGATTATATATGGCTATGTAAGGGTTTCTGCAGTAGACCAAAATGAAGCAAGACAACTGCTTGAGATGCAGCAATTAGGTCTTAAACCCGAAAACATTTTTATTGACAAGCAATCCGGAAAAGACTTTAACAGACCTGAGTATATTAGACTTATGAAAATGTTGAAAAAAGGCGATTTGCTGTATGTAAAAGCGATAGACAGACTCGGCAGGAATTACAAGGAAATTCAGGACCAATGGCGAATTATTACAAAAGAAATGGAGGTTGATGTTGTGGTTTTAGATATGCCGTTGCTCGATACAAGAGTATATAAGGATTTGATGGGCACATTCATTGCCGACCTTGTTCTGCAGGTGCTCTCTTTTGTTGCAGAGAATGAACGCGAGAACATAAAGAAACGGCAGGAAGAAGGCATAAAAGCGGCAAAGATAAGAGGTGTTATATTCGGACGACCGGTTATAGTTCCACCCAATGACTTCGGTAATATCATACGAAGATGGGAAAACAGACAGATTTCGGCACAGGATGCAGCACGGCTCAGTGATATGAGTATAGCCACATTTTATAGACGGCTTCGAGAGTTTCGAGGTAATTAAAAATCACTATCAAAAGGTACACATTTTGATAGTGATTTTTTTGCAAATTTTGAGGTTCAAGGGGCTGAAATCCCTCGAATTAACTCGATTATTATATCAAAAAACTCGATTTTTGTCAATAAAACCGACCTATAATTTACAAAATCGTAAATTTACAGGTTTTATCAATTAGTGTACCTTTTGGTAAACCTATATGGAGGTGAGGATGTTCAGGAATGAATAAAACAAAACTGCGATGTACTTTTTCCAGACACAGCGAGATTCACAACTCAAATCTTGTTGAGGCAATAAAAATCACGGCAAAAGAATTGATTATCGAGTACGGAGTCAATGAATTCTGGGTAGGTCACTACGGTGATTTCGATCATTATGCAGCAAAAGCTATGCGGGAGTTAAAGCAGGAGTACGATATCGAGCTTGTCCTTGTGATTCCGTATCTTACAAAAGAAATCGAAGAATACAAGGAAGACTACTATAGAAAATTCGATGCAGTACTTATGGCGGATATCCCGGAAAAGACACCAAAAAAACTAAAGATTATAAAAGCAAATCAATATATGGTCAATGAATCAGAATATTTGATTTGCTACGTAAAAAACTCTTGGGGAGGTGCTGCAAAGACTTTAGAATACGCAAAGCGAAAGAAAAAGAAGATTTATAATTTAGTATAACTATCAAATCATTGACAACTCATAATGTGTGATAAAGTTTAGAAATGTGGATATGGTAAAATATATACACAGATTATTCTGTAAAATCAAAACAAAGGAGTTGTCAAACAATGAAAAAAATCACTGAAAAACTTATTAAAAAGTTTAGAAATTATCTGATAAACGAAGAAAAGAGCGATGCCACGCTTGAAAAGTATATCCGTGATATATGTGCTTTTCTCTCTTGGCTTTGTGGCAGAGGTGTAGATAAGCAGATTGTGCTTGAATACAAGGCGTACCTTGTTGAGAACTACAAGCCTGCAAGTGTTAATTCTGTTATTTCATCTCTCAACAGTTTTTTTACATACAATGAATGGTACGATTGTAAAGTTAAATTCTTAAAGATTCAAAAGCAGATATTTGCTTCAAAAGACAAGGAACTCACTAAAGCCGAGTATGAAAGACTACTTGATGCAGCAAAGTCAAAGAAAAATGAACGGCTTTACCTGTTGATGCAGACTATATGCTCAACCGGCATTCGTGTCTCAGAGCTTCGCTTTGTGACAGTTGTTGCCGTAAACACAGGAGTTGCAAATATCAACTGCAAGGGTAAACTCAGACAGGTGTTCCTACCGAAAGCACTTTGTAAGGTTCTCACACGATATATACGAGAGCAAAAAATAACAAGCGGCTCCGTGTTCGTATCTCGAACAGGCAAACCGCTTGACAGAAGCAATATTTGGTCAGATATGAAAAAGCTTTGCGAATCCGCAGGTGTTTCAAAGGATAAAGTATTCCCTCATAACCTTCGTCATCTTTTCGCCCGCACTTACTACTCTCTTCAGAAGGATATTGTACGTCTTGCTGATATTCTCGGACATTCAAGCGTGAATACTACGAGAATTTATACAATGGAAACGGGTGAAGTGCATAAGAGACAGATTGAAAAATTGAGGTTACTTAAGTGTTAGTACATAATATTGATTATGTGGTAAGAGAGATAAATTAATCGAATAAAACGACATTCTCTTTGAAAAAATCCGCATGCAAAAGATGACCAAAAACTTTGAAGCTGGTTGTTGGTCTTTTTGGTGTATGTCTTAACTGTTAATCTACTTGTTCGAAATATGTATAATTCGGTCAAATCATTGACAAAAAGCACTATTTATGATAAAATATAAAGTATTATAGATATATATGTCATGATGGAATTATTATATATACCACATAATCAATATTATGTATCATAATAATTATCTCCAGCAAATGAGTTCGACACATAAAAAATCAATGTGTTGTATAATTGATTAGATATTCATAAACCATTTTTCTAACAAACAATTTCTAATGTGGTGAATTTAAAAGACAATGTACGGATACTTAAACTATAAAAAAGCAAAAAGAATTGACAAAATTTCCAGAATGTATAAATGTTATTATTGTGGTCTTTGTCATGCTCTTAAACGTCATTATGGTATGCTTGCAACACTTTTTTTGAGTTATGATTTAGTGTTTGCGTCTATTGCGTTATCACAAGGAGAGTCAAAAATAGATATCAAGCCAACTTGCTGTACCTACAAAAGCCGTCGAAGAATAAGCTCAGAATATGATTCTGATTATTGGAAACACATGGCTACAGTTAGTATTGCATTAGTCTACTCAAAATTACTTGATAATTACTTTGACAACCCCACCATATTAGCAAAAATTAGTTTAAGAGCATTTACATTGTGGTCTCGAAAAGCACAAAAAAACAATCCCGAACTTTTTGATAATTTGAGACAATCTATATACTCAATAGTTGATGCAGAACATTCACAAGAAGGGTTTGCGGTGCAAAGCAATTTGACTGCCAAAATGGTTTCCGAAGCCTTTTGCGGGTATGAAATAGAATGTGACAATAATACAAAAACATTTTTACATACTATCTCTGAGTGGCTGTGCTTAGTTGATGCTCTCGATGATTATGAGCACGATCGCAAACGCAAAAAATACAATCCATTAATTATGCTTTGGAAAGATTCAAAAGAAAACAATATCTATTCTTACGATATAAATAGTCTATTTGCGACTAAATACAAAATAGTTGCTCAAATATATAGCGATATCTTTTTTAGAATGAAGTCCTCGTTGGGAAGAATGCAGATATCAGGAAATGAAAAAGAGTTTTTAATCGAAATGGTGAATAGAGTGATGCCTGAACAGGTATCAAAACTTATTAAAAGATATTAATGCCGGAGGCTAACTATGGTCGCTTCAAATTCAATTTTAAACGAATATTACAGTCAATCAAAAGGAGCAAATATTATGTTTGATTCTGATGATTTTTGGATTGGCGCCTGGTTAGGAAGTATGTTTGGAAGAGATGGCGGAGGAAGCTCAGGCGGAGGTGGATACACATGCCTTTGTTGCATCTGCTGTCTTGGCTGCATAGCATGTTTTACCGGAAATTTGGGAACGTGGCTGTGCGGTGTTAAAGATTGTGCTTGTGGTTCCTGTACTATGTGTTGCAGTTGTTGTACAGATCCAAACACCTTTGAAGAAGGAATGGAACAATGGGGCAACGGCATTTCGAATATGTGTTGTTTCTAAATTGTAGTTACATAAAGTTTTGATGTTTTTATAGGTGATAACAAAAACGAAAGAGGTTAGTTATGGTTGCTTCAAATTCAGTTTTGAACGAATATTATAGTCAGACAAAAGGTTCAAATCTTATGTTTGACTCCGACGATTTTTGGTTAGGTGCTTGGCTTGGCAGTATGTTCGGAAGAGATGGTGGATGTTCAGGAGGAGATTCTGGTGGTGGTTGTTATACATGCCTTTGCTGTATTGGTTGTGCAGGATGCATTGCGTGTTTGACGGGAAACTTAGGCACATGGCTGTGTGGCGTTAAGGATTTTGCTTGCGGTTCCTGTAGCTTGTGCTGCAGTTGTTGCGATGTGGGACCCGGTTACGATGCAGGTGAAGCTGGTGGCGATCAGTGTTGCGATGGTTTGTGTAATATATTCTGTTTCTAAAATATGGTTATGAAAAATATTAGTGTTTTTATAAGTAGCAACAAAAAAGCAGAGTGTGATTCATCATGCTGTAAACGATGCCAAAACGACATTATAAACTTTGATTTGTTTCAATATGCTACCAGTGTGATATGTGAAGAATATAACTTAATAAACTATATTTTTGAGTTCGAAGAAACACCTATCAATAGGAGCTTTATAAAAAGGATTTTGCAGTATGAGAAAAACATTTCCAGAAAAAAAGCTGTAAAATTCCATAATACTATTAGAGTTGTAAACTACCTTCCTCAAAAAAGCGAAGTGAAATTTTGCAAGAAACACAAAATTTCACTAGATCTTGTTTTTTCAGATATTCATAATTTGGAGCGTAGTTTTTGTGATTCTAATCAAAAAAACAACAACTATGATTGCATTTCGGTCTTGAATTATTCTGGTGATGATATAATACATATCTATGATTTTTCAAAACTGCATTGTAAAACATTAAAACTCAAGCAAACCAATTTACCTGCTTCCATAAAATCGAAGGAAGACGCAACTATTTTTTTAGATAATCTAAAGAAATTGTTTGATACATGGATAATGGAGCAAAACGGAGTTGACGTTAAACCGATAAGTGACCATATTCGGAACAACTTTGGAATTTGTGTTGAAAAAGAATGCGTAAACAGCTCATGTTTAGGTAAAGCCCTCATTCTTGCTTCGGATGGTCTCTTACGTATGTGTCCTTATTCGAAAAACGAGGCGTTTGTATTAGGAAATATAAAAAACATTTCCTTAATTTCAGAAGTATACAATGGAGAAAAGTTTAATAGCATAGTGTCTACAATGATTTCCAAAAGAAAAATTTGTATGAAAAACTGTAATGTTTTTAATTACTGTCAATCAGGATGTTGCGCAGATGTTGTTTGTGAAACCTTTTCAAATTATTATTGTGAAGTGTTAAAAGAACTTGATTCATATATTTGCAATCATATACAAAAAATCATAAACAACGATGAAAATTTAACTATATACAATCCTGCACTTGCAAAAATAATACGCGATGTTATATGTTATAATCCGATTTCTATAAGTGCAAAGACCAAATAGGTTCGACACATCATCGGAGCCTATATGATATACTTATTATGCTGGAATAATATTCTATAACTATTTTTGTTTTAAGGAGAGTTGAAAATGAAGAAGTGCTTAATATGTGGAGCAGAATACGATGAAACAGGGGTATCCCCAGAACTCCGCTGCGGTAATTGTGGAGAAACCAGGGACTACATCTCTTCAAATGTCGATGCTGCAGCACGCCAAAATTACGAATCATTGCACAATCTTAAAGTGTTTTTTGACAACAACAATTTTCAAAATGTAATTAACACAGTAGAAGCAAATAGAGAATTGTTGAATTTTCCCTACGCTAAATTCCTGTATGGTTTATCTATTTGGTATTCAGAGCGAGTTAAAAATATAGACAAGGCAGAGCCAATTTTGATTGAAGCAATTCGTTCTGCAAATACATATGACAGTGCAAACAGCATGGCGAATTATGCTACTGATCTTATGGCAAATTATGCAGTTGATAAATGGGGCGAATCAGCTGATATGAGACTGCAATATTTAAAAGAGTTTTATAACAGCCAAGCCGATTATGAGGTTGCATCCGCAAATGGTGGAACACTTAATAAAATGAGTGCAAAATCAATGTTGTCTCAAAGTAAAAAACAGATGAATGGAATTTTTTCTTTAGCTGTTAAAGTTCCTCTCTCCATTTTAAAAGTTGCATATCTTATGAGTGGAAATTATGATATGCTTGATTTAGGCGCACAAATGATAAGAACTGCTACTTCAACGGACTCCAATATCTCGTTGGATTTAAGTGTAATGCCCTTAGTTAATTTTTTCAATAAATCCATCAAAAACATTAACAAACAGAGTGTTGTTGCGAAATTTGACGATTCAAAAATTAACCCCAACTCACCTATTACAATAAAGAATTTTTCTGTGTTACAAAGAGATTCCGATGAACAAAAATATGTAAATATAGAATTTGAAGCAACAAACGGCATTGATGAGATAGAGTTTTCCGTATTGCCCCTTGATGCAACAGGAAAAAATCTTTACTGTGACGATAGCAAGTATATATATTATACTGCAAAGCCCATAGTTGCAGGTAAAAATTCCGTTACAGTCGCACTCCCCTGTGCAAACAGAATGATCTCTGTAGTAGCTTTTGAGCAATATATAAAATATATGTCAGGCGAATCAGAAGTTTTTTTGGACTCTGACTTAATAGATGCACCTGCTTTAAATGAATTGACTGGTACATTGCTCGAAGCTCATGAAAGACTTTTGGGTAAGGGTGTACGTTACCAATGGAGAGAAGAAGAAGGAATTTGGATATGTCCGTGTGGTAAGACAAATAGCCAGGAAAAAGAAGTTTGCCTGCTGTGTGGACGAAAATTGTCAGACTTAAGAGAAAAAGCTTCTAATGAAAAAGTTGAATCTGAATTAGAAACAATACGAAGAGAAACAGCCCATTCATTTCTTAAGGAATACCGCTATATCGGAATTGAACTGAACACATCAAAAGCTGCGTTTAAGTATGATTTGGCAGAGTGTGTCCTAAAAAAAGATGATAGCGAATTCAATAAGGATACCGCAGTTTATTTAACTGATTTGGAAACTTCTATTGTGTACATCAACGCTAATGACGGGTGTCTTTATACTGTTGACTTAAAGGATTTCTCAAAGAAAAAAGTTTTCTCGGAGAAAGCAAATAGTGTTTACCTGTGCAATGATAAGTTGTATGTTGCATCAGATCGCACTGTACACATCTTAAATTCTGCTACTTTCGCTGAGGAGGATAGCTTTAGAGCATCAATCACAACAATGTGTTCTGCAGACGGCACTGTTTATTATCTTGAAAACAACGGACATGCGATTCGTATTAATTCAAACGGTAAGCACGATAAGCTCTCTTCTCATGTGGTTGCTATGGCAGTTGTTGGCAACAAAATTATATTCAATGGTAAAAAAGGACTTACCATAGCGGATATTAACATAGCAAAGCAGAAGGTAGGCTTTTTGAGAAGATCGTTCCTCACAAATGAGAGATATGTTTCCGGAAGTGCTCCTATGTTGCTTTCAGCATTTGATGATGTTGTTTACTACACAGACAATAGCAGTTATGGTACTGTAGATATCATAAATGGTAAAATTATTCCAAGCGAGAGCATCTCTTTAATAAGCATATACAACACTAACTCTGCTATTGTTGGAACAACCAGCGATTTCAAACAAATACCACTTAAAAAGTAAGATTTTTATTTCATAACGAATAAGCCTTGCTACAATTGCAAGGCTTATTCAAACAGAGATAGGTGTGACATATATCGTTATACATTTATTATATTTGTTATTTGCATTTTTAGGTTTCTATTTTGCCAACATTGTTCATGAACTATCGCACTTTGCTTTATTTAATTTTTTTCAAATTAAAGTGACCTCGTTAAATCTTGGTTTGTTTTCCGTAACGTTTATAAATGATCGTACAGAACTGAAACTACACCCCTTAAAGTTTTTCTCGGCATCTTGTACTTGCAAATTGGATAAAAATATATCTTGCTACAAATATGTAATCTCATTACTTGGCGGCAGCTTGAGTTGCTTGATTTTATCTGTAATATTATTCATTTTCCAAGAACATATACAAAATCTCATTTTTTCCAGATGTCTTTTAATTATTGGATTTATTTGTTTAATTAATTTTATAGTTAATTATGCAACTCCTTTTAGCGAAGACAGAAAACTTACAAAATATGTTATAGAATCTTTTAACGAAAGGAGTTGCTGATATTGATAATTGCAACCGGATATATACTATCTTATCTATATTTATTTGGAGTGATTTTTGGGGTTGGTTTAATCAAAAAGCTGTTTAAACTTCCTTCTGAATGGTCTAGAAAGCTAGTACATATATTTATATCTTTTACATGGATAATACTTTATAAATATCTTCTTGGCACAGTGCACTTTATCGTTGTTCCCTTATCCTTCGTAATCATCAACTATTTTTCCTATAAGTATAAAATTTTCAAAATGTACGAACGTGATGATGGTGAAAACAATCATTACGGAACCGTTTTCTATGCTGCAAGTTTGACAATCATGGCAATCATATCAACCATTTGGAATGAGACAGTTATTCCGTATGGCATAGCCGTTTTCTGCTTATCTTTCGGGGATGGAGCAGCAGCGTTGGTTGGTCCTATGATAAAAAAGCATAATTTTCGTATAACAGGTGAAAAAAGTTTGTTTGGTACTATAGCTTGTGTGGTATTTGCCTTAATAGGAATAATAATCCTCAATCTGTTTGTTCCTTTAGAACTTGCCCTGTGGCAAATGTTGTTGCTGAGTGTTGCAACAGGCTTTTTGGAACTCGTTGGCAAAGGCTATGATAATTTTTCGATTCCTGGTGGGATAATGATTCTTTCCCTACTCCTTTGATATAGGTGATTCTAATGGATGTTTTAATAGGTGTACTTGTGGCAATACCTACTGTGTTGCTTACTATAAAATTCAAGGCACTGAAAATAAGTGCTGCTATTTTAGCAGGGATATTAATCACAATAATTTCCTATTGCGGAGGTATATCTGCTGTTCTAATCTTGATAGGTGCATATTTTTCTGTTATTTTGCTTGAAAAGATTCTAAAAAAATCTTCTCGATTAACAGAAGATATAAACAAGAAACAAGGTGCACGAGATTTTATTCAGGTTTTTGTTAACGGAATTTCTGCTGTACTCTTTATTATACTATTCAAAATAACAACAAATCACATATTCTTTTTAACATACATAGTTGGAATTATAGAAGCTCTTGCAGATAGTGTCGCCTCTGATGTTGGAATTTTATCAAAGAAACCGCCACGTGATATATGTACTTTAAAAAGGATTCCTGTTGGCATGTCGGGCGGCGTTACCTTCTTAGGGTTTGCTTCGAGTCTCATTTGTTGCACTGTAATGGCAACAATAATAGGAATCTTATTAAAAATAGATTTTAGGCACATACTCATTGTGTCGTTTGTAGCATTTTGGGGATGTGTTATTGATAGCATTTTGGGTTCTGCAATTCAAGCAAAATATAGGTGTTCTGTGTGCAATAAACATACAGAAAAACTTACCCATTGTGAGAAAGAAACTTTGCTCATTGGTGGTTACAAATTAATTGACAACTGTGCGGTAAATCTAATAAGTAATTTTGTAACTTGCATTATTTCTTCGCTGATAATGATGATATGAGGGTAACTTATGTTTGGATATTTTCGTTTTTACAATCAGTATGCTTCTTATGATATGCAAAAAGTATACAAGAACTATTATTGTGCAACCTGCTTTGCTCTCGAACAACATTATGGTCAATTATCACGTTTCCTTTTAAGCTATGATGTAACCTTACTTGCAATTATGCTTTCTTTACACAAAAACAGCAAGTGTGAACCACTGAAGTGTTTAGGAAATTGTTCAACAAAGTGCACTATGTTTGAAGATGAACAATGGAAAAAAATTGCAGCCATAAATATTCTTCTTTCTGCTGAAAAATTTGATGATGATATAAATGACGATAAATCTGTATCTGCAAAAGTTTTGAAAACTGTATTTTCAAAACCCATAAAAAAAGCAAAGCAAGACTTTCCCGAAATTGACAAAATAATAATTGAAAACTACAAACAAATACTTGTCGCTGAAAGTAACAATTTGAGCGTATTGCAAATCGGAGATGTTTTTGCCTCAATGATGCTTAAAATTATGGTATCTGCATTTGGGTGCAAGGAACGAGAGCAGTTATACATAACAGAAATATCGCGATGGTTGTACTTTATTGATGCTTTAGACGATTATGACAAAGATGTAAAAAAGCATCGCTTCAATCCTCTTGTAATTCCCGGGGTTAATTACAACGAATATGTAAATTTACACACAAACGAAATACAAATAATTATATCTGATCTGTATAAAAATTTCAGTACAATCATTTCACATTTTGATTCTAAAGATGAAGAAACAAGAATACTTGTCGGCCTAATACACAACACTATTCCTTCTGTAACATCTCGAATTCTTTGCGGCAAGAGACTACCTTCACTATTACACAAGAAAAATGGCAATGTATGGAAAGGAGCGTCAGTTTGAAGAGCATTAAACTCACCTTTGAATATACAAACGACATCACACGTTGGATTAAGCTGATTACTCTGGTAGCTCAGGATGGGTTTGAGTATATACAAATAAATATTGTTTCAAACAATCCTAGCAGTAAAATAAAAAAGCACACTTTAGAAAAGCTGATAGAACACGAAAAAAGTGTTTCAAAAGATAAATATATAGTGTTCTCAAATGCTATTACCATTAGGCATAATACAAGGATAGGTTATTATTTATTGAAATACTTGAGCAAAAACTCGTTTGAACTGGTTTACATAGTTGATACTTTAGAACGTAGAAGTTTGAAACAAATTTCACGCAATAGAAGTAAACTTTTTAAGAAAAATATCCGATGTAAGATTCACACCGATTGCCAGTATTCCGCTGATAATTATGCCTCTTTAAAAAAACACGGGATCGCTCTAAATCAAGAAATACCACTATATCGGAATTCAGATACAATAGCGGTAGAATTTAAGAAATGGCTATATGACAAACACGGTGTTGCTGTTAGTCACTTCAATAATGCCGTAGCATCTTTTCTGTTGGGCAATAACGGAAACAATTGTACTCACAATTCGTGTTTGGGACGAACCTTGTATTTAAACAAAGAAGGTGTTATCAGTTTTTGCCCAAAGAACATGCGGGAGACTATACTTAAAAGCATTTCCGAAGTTGAAACTTTTCAAGAAATCTTTAATAGTGATAATTTTGCATTATACGTTGATGCAGCACTAAAAAAACGCGAAACTTGTATGACTTCGTGCCAAGGATTTAAGTTTTGTCAAGGCGGATGTCCGTTGTCAGCTGATAACAAATGCAATGACCAAGAATATATGGCTTTTATGAGACATTTGGAAAGTGTATTAAGCGGGTTGGATTATTCAGATTTGTCTGTTTACAACCCATCTTTTAAGGAAATATATTTAACTTCCATATCTTCACTGTAAGCAACACTAATTATTATTCCAGTAGGAATTTTAATAAAAAATATATGTCGAAAGGAGGAACCTTTATGAAGGAGATTTGGGAAAAACTTCAAAATTACAACAAGCAAACAGAAAAAACAGGAACATACTCAAAAGATGAAATCACAGCAAAGTCTTGCTGCGATGCGCTTTGCGACACATGTTTTTGTTGCACAATGTGTGCAGACGGTTCTTGTTGTTAAAAACCATTGGGGAGCTGTGGCATTTGTATCATTTGTCATTGCTCCCTTTGAAAATTTGAGGGGTATATGAAAAAAAACAACTCTTATAAGACAACACATCAAATCGTTTTTGGTGCAATTATGCTGGCGATTTTTGTTGTTCTATATTTAATTGTACCAGTTGGAAATGGTCTGATTCAAAGTCTATTGCTCATTATTACTCCACTGCCAATAATGACTTACAAACTTCGATCCAAAGGAGCTTTTTCCGTTGCAATACTGCTTTCTGGAATTATTATCTGTTCTTTATTCATAGAAACATATATTTTAATTGCATATGCCATTCCCAGTCTAATTATTGGATTTGTTATTGGGTGTACAATTGAAAAAGTGAACAAATATAAAGAATTATCAATTATAAGCATCTTAAATTTAATTCAAAATATTTTTGAGGTTTCTATTTTTTATTATTTGATGAACTTAAACATTCTTGAGGCATATTCACAATCTGTTCGGGATAGTGTTTCTTTAATATCGGATTTTATAAAAACAGAACAATACAATGTGTATTTTTACTATCTGTTTATTATATCCATTCCAGTAATTTTAATTGGAGCATCCTTTCTAAAGGCAAAAATTACATATAGTATTGCCTTAATGATAAATGAAAAAACATATAAGTATATAAATTAAATCAATTAGAACTGGGAGGTACTATATGCAGTATAATTTGGATAATTATTACAATATTCTTACAAATCGCGAAATAAGTACTGCCGAAGAAACATTCTCGGAGAATGAAGCAGTCGATTATTTACTACACGATTTTATAAAACGGTCCCCCACAAAGCCGTTAGAGCAATATATATCCTTAAAAAGAAACAACTACAAGAAAGAAGAATTTGATAAGCTGTTTAATCCTGATAATATAAAAAGATGGATGGCTGGAAAACCAATTTCGAGAGATAAAGCTTTTGAATTATCAATTTATTTTGGACTTGATTTTGCAGAAACAGAAATATTTGTACGAAAATACTGTATGTGTGATTGGCTTTATCTTAGAAGCTATTCTGATGCCATATACTATTTTTTCATCAAAAACGCAGCACCGCTAAAGCTTGAAGGACGTGAAGCTGTTACTGAAGTCAGAAAATTGATTGCAGAATTCAGCGAAGTATACGAAGAATATCTTATATCATCTAATGACATAAAAGAAAATGAAATATCTAAAAATCGTTTTAAAAGATTGAAATTTGAATCAAAACTTAATCCTCTTATTCACGAAACCGAGCCGATTACCGAAAGGTGTAGAAAAAAATTGGATTTGTGTACGTCTATAGATGAGCTTTCCGGTTTTCTAACTGACAACATTGAATATTTTGGAGAATTTAATCGGAAAGCCTATAAAGTATTTATGGACGAGCTCGAATTAAACAAACAGATACACCATAAAAAAACCGGCAAAAAAAAGGCAATAAGTGAAATCGCCGATCAAATTTCCATTGATTTTGATTTTGAAAAAGATAATCAACCACCCACCGAAAGTACACAGGCATATGCTGAGCTGTTGAAAGATCTTCAACATAACAATCCAGACAGACAAGGCATAGAAGCTACTATAAGCCAAAAGAAACCCGTGACAAGAAAACAGCTTATTATGTTGTTTTTATTAAACGAATGCGAAGGTGAACGCAATTCGGGTGATTTTGAATATATGGAAGATGAAATAGAAGAGCGTAGAATGCGAATAAATATGATGCTATATGAATGTGGGATGCCGTTATTAGATGCGTACCAACCTTTCGATTGGCTTATACTGAATGCATTAGCAACCATTCCCTATGAAAAAGATATTGAAATAGCTAAAAATTTGCTTTCAAGTGACTTCTTCGAATTATTATTATCTAAAATTGTAAAGGGATATAAAAATGAATGATAGCAGAGTATCATTGCTGGATTTAGGTATTACTCACATTAAATCGAGTACAAGAGAATATACGATTGACTGCTTAATTGGCAAAGGAGGAAGCTCACTTGTTTATAAAGCATTCTATGTTTTAAACGGATATTATAAAATTGTTTTAATAAAAGAACTTTTGCCGTTAGAATTGTACTCAAAGGGGAAAATATCACGAGACTCTAACGGCGGAGTTAGCGTTGATGAAGATTGTATTGAACGATATAATCAATATGTTTCTATTGCAGAAAGCGAACAAAACACAACAAATGAGTTGCGGTTTATAGAAGACATCAAAAATAACGAACCCTATTTTTTTGATCAAGTAGACTGCTTCAGAGCCAACAATACAATTTACTCGGTTTTAGCAACTGAATCCGGTGATACGCTTTTGTCGTTGTTACGTGAAAAAGAAATACATAATACAAAGAAGTGGCCGGAAGATTTACAAGATATTTGTCAAGTAGTATTGCGTATTCTTGAAGCATTAGAACCTATACATTCTCGCAACAAATTACATCTCGATATTTCGCCTGATAATATATTTTTCTCAAAAATGGCGGTCAACGATAATCGAGTAGCACGAATGATTGATTTCAACAGTGTTGTAGATTTGAATAATACTGGCAAAAATCAAAACCATTTTTCCTATAAAGAAGGATATTCGGCATTAGAACTTTCAGGAATGATGGGTATGACAAATCAAAAAATTAATTTTTCGACAGACCTGTATTCTGTAGCTGCAGTGATGTTTCGGATCTTAAAGGGGGCTACCACATCCGCTTTTTCCATGCATCGTACTGATTATTGGAGAATTGATGAAAACAATCCATATTGTAATAGTTCTCCGGAATCTGCAATTGAATTGTGTAACAAAATACTTCGCAAGGGTTTGTCACCAATGCAAAAGCAGCGCTATCAAAGTATCGCTGAAATGAAAAGCGACATTAAAAACTTATATGAATTGTGTGTTCAAACACCGTATTTAATAAAATCAAACATAGATTTTTCTCTGTTACCAGCAAATATTTACGGAAGAGAGCAAGCATTCAAAAAAATTGAACAAGATCTCTCGGATAGGAATAAAGTAATATTGTCAGGTCTTGGAGGCATAGGAAAAACTACACTCGCTATTGCATATGCCAAAGAACATATCAAAGAGTTTAAAAAAATAATTTTCTTACACTTTTACAAATCTGCTGTAGAAACAATAATTGATGACAGCAATTTTCCCATTTATGGTATTACACGCATAAAAAACGAAAGTGATCTTGATTATTATAACAGAAAATTAACCGCGTTTAGGAAAATAATAGGTGATGATGTACTTTTAATCTTGGATGGCTTTGACCAAATTGATAATGAAGTATCTAATTTACTTACTCTCCCCTGTAAAATTATTATTACCTCAAGAGTTGATTATACTGTTTATGGTGTGCAGGATTTTAAGATAGAGTCTATTGACAAGGCAGAAGCATTAAAAATGTTCAAGCAGATTTCCAACAAATCTGATGCCACTGACAACGAGATATTACGCTTGCTTGAAATTGTTGCATATCACACACTGACTGTAGAGTTGCTTGCACGTCAGGTTGCATTTACTGATATTACTGTTTACAAACTTATCGAGAATCTAAATGATGGGGGCCTGGTAGAGTTTGATACCGAAAAGGTGGGCTCTGCTAAAGACAGAACACTCTCTTTTGAAACTATTATCAAACATGTTGAAAAGCTGTTTTCTTTGGATACACTTTCTGAACACGAACGGCAGTTGATATACAAGATGTCATTATTCTCTGATATCGGTATTTCTAAAGATGCATTTAATAGTTTTAATGAATCCGGCGTAGATTCTACTATGAAACGTCTTATTACGCTTGGTTGGGTGCAGTATTCCGGCGATAATGAGGAGTTTAAAATGCATCCCGTAACTGCTGAAGCAGCCAGAAAAAGAAATCTTTCAGAGAAATATTATTTTGATAGATTTGTTGACAAATGCAATTCCTGGATGAATGCCCAATATGCATGGGATCAATGGATAGTAGATAAAAAAATAAAACTACAGGAGCAGCTAATAAAAAAATACACCTACCTGTCGTCAGAATTAAAACTGAAGGTGCTCGTTGATTCTATTGATCTTTTGCGTAGAGTAAATAAAGCATTCAAGGCAAGTGAATATGTGGTTTTAGCTCTTTCTCTGTATAAAGAGAGTGAAGAGTGTTTTTCTGCTGGGTTATGTGGAGCTATGTTTAACAATATCGGCTTGCTAGACTTAGAGTTCGGCGACTATGATAATGCAGTTGAGCATTTAACCGCCGCCGCAAAACATATGAATTCTGAATTATCAGAGATAAAGTATTTCAAGGATTCAGACAGGATGTATGAGTCGTATGCATTAATACTGTGCAATATAGGTTATGCTTTAACTTTAACAGGAGAGTACGATAAAGCAAAATCTCATTTTCAGTTAGCAGCAAAAACCGCCCTTTCCATTGACAATGAAATAATGAAAGCAAAATGCTGGGCATTAATATTCAAAAATGAGGCGTATGTGTCATACTACTCAGGCAACAAAGAAGAAGCCTTTGATTTGCTTGAAAAATCCTCGCAAAATGCAATGTTGGATTTACCTAATAATGCTGAAATATATGTGTCCGATTTTCGTATGATGAGCGAAATCTTATGTGAGCTTGAAGAGTATGAAGCAGCAGAAGAAGCAGCTAAAATGGCCATAAAAGCTACAGATGATATGATAGATAACGATAGCGAGACAATAAAATCATGTGAAGCTTTAGCTAAAGTATATCTAAAACAAGGGGAGTACTCAAAATCATATGATGAATACGACAAAGCTCTCCAGCTTATTAAATCTACCAAATTTTTCTCATCACTGTTTTTGATTCGATTCTATAATGATTTTGCATTTGTATGCGAAAACCTTAAGGATTACAACAAGGCCGTTTCCCTAATAAAACATACACTTGTGATTTTATACGGCACTGATTATCTAAAACTATCAACCGAGGAATTAATATCAAAAACCAAGGAAGCGTTGATAAAGTATAAGAATATAGCGATATGCAAGATATTTATTAACGTAATAAAATATCACTTTATTACTCGCGATAACGAAACAGCAGAAATCTTTTATATGTTGCTTCACATTAACAATGAATATCTTGACAACTATGCTAACCTATGGATAAAAAAATTCAAGGAAAAATATTTAAAGAATGAGAGTGAAACGTAAGAGGTAAAAATGAAAAAGATTTGTATAATATTAAAGATAACAGGTGTGTTTTTCGCATTTTTATTGTCAGTATCTTATATATGGTTTTTAATTGAGAGTAAAACATTACCCGAAATTAACAATGTTAAATATATGGATTATCTGTTATACCTTCTTGGATATGGGGACTTGGATATTCCTGATTTGTTAGGAAAATCTTTTTTTTCTGTAGTAGGATTGCTTTCTCTTACTCTGCTTTCATCTGTGTTTACGGTAAGCCTTTTTGATTGGAGAAGTAAACTGGTGTTGAGTAAGCGTATTATGGTGTGGGATAAAAATCCGACAACACACGTAGCGTCAACCCTTTTGAGCAGTAAGCAAAAAGACATTTACAATATCCGTGTCAATCTTATTGTACATTGCGAAAAGGATACATATTCTGAGGAATATTATATTCCGTTGATTCCGAAAAACACTTCACACTTTGTAGATTTCGAAATTGCTCCCGGCACAGCTCTTTACAAATATCTGCGACTTTTTTTAAGAACTAATAATACAAAACCTGTTGTAATTATCACTGCTACCTATACAGATATTTCAAATGGTGAAGAATACACAATCTGTCAAAAGTATCAATATAGCGACAATGATAAGGATAGCAACATTGTTTTCACAAATAGCAGTTCGCTTCGTGGTAATTATTATCAAATTTCACAAAAGGTTTTTGATGCTATATCCTTAGCACAAAGCAATGAATATGCAAATGAAATGAAATTATATATAGAAAACAATATATTTGGTATTGATTTGATGCAAGCCAAGGAAATAAACTCAGAGAACATAAAAATTGACTATGGCTCTACTGCAGAAGATGGGACAACAAATCCTGCAGAACGAGCTTTTAACGCAAAAGTATCATTTAAAAAAGACAAAGAATACGAACCATGTGATTTCGGAATGGTTTGCATCAGAAATCCACTCGGTGCTGCATGGCAAAAATATTATGATTTGAATTGTTCGCTGGAATTTAAGATGAAAATTTCCTACGACATAAGTGTAACACTTGAATTGAAACGCAGCGATGGATATAAAGTGATAGACACGGAGTTGAAAGGGACCGGGGAATATGAAGATTATTCATTTGATTTGTCCCAATATCCCAGAGAATTCTTTGAAACGGTTACTGAACTATGCTTCACTGTATTCTATAAAGATGTGAAATCAGAAGATCTCAAAGGGTGCTTTTCGCTCATGGACTGCGAACTTGTGGTTAACGAATAATTTTTGATAAGTTTTACACCAAATAAAATCATATAGTTCAATAACAAAGAAAACAAAATATGAGGTGAATACAAATGAAAAAACGTAATATAATTATTCTTTCAGTTTCATTGTTGGTATTATTACTTCTTGCATTGTGTGTAGCATTACCAGCTATATTACATAGAAACTCTGATGACGTTTCTATAGATGAAGAATTTAATATAGTAAATGATAAAATCCTGACCTTCGAAGCCGATTTTATTTCTGAAAACGGTCAGTTAACAATAGAGACTAGCACTACTATGTTAACAGAACTGTGTACAGAGCTTGAAGAATTAAAAGAAACCGGAAAAATCAAAGACTACTATTATAATTCAGACTTGGACACCTGTATATTCGCAGAATTGCCGTCAGGACAAGGGTACATATATGCTCCTAGCATTGAAGGCTTCATGGGAACGCCGGGAAATGTAGAGGTTGTCACAATCGAACCATATAGAGATGATGTTGCTTTCTATTTGCGCTCAGACTTATTGGCATACGGAAAGAAACCAGAAATTGCGGCAAAGGCATTGGACGATGAATTTGAGAGAGTTAACTATACTCTAAAGTATACACATGACAATATCATAGATAGTTTTGATAATATACCTAAAAACAGTATTGTTTTATGGATGGGACACGGTGGGTTTAATGAGAAAATTGGCTCTGTTTTATTTTTGAATGTTCCTGGTGATAATGAAGAATCATTTATAAAACACTATGAAAACTTGTCAGATGGTGCCTTTGCCACCAGTAAAGAAGATGTCTTAGGTATTACAAGCAAGTTTATTTACTCAATGGAAGATGACGCATTTGAAAATTGTATTGTGTATTTAGGCTCTTGTAATTCGATGACTGACGCCTATGGAATTCCTAATAATGATGAAGAAATAACCAATTCAAATGGTGAAAAAAAGGAAACAATATCTTTGTATGATAGCTTTTTATCAAAAGGAGCAATTGCAGTTGCAGGAAATACTCAGGCAGTAAATATTGCATATAACTTTAGTATGATGCACGATTTTTGCTATGGATTAACACAAAAATACGATAATAGATATTATACACTTAATGATGCAATCGAATATGCAAAAGAAAAAAATGGTGTAACCGATCCTTGGATATTCACATACGATTCTGAAATGGTAGTGTTGTGTAACGATTTATCAATTGGCGATAAAACATTAGAAGAGATATATTTCCCTGAAGAGCCTGATAATACTGAAACTAATATAGAAGTAACAAGCGATATTGTAATAGATGCCGTAAATTATAGCAGAGAAATAATATCCGTGTTTGAATGGATGGATTATAGTGGATATAACCACACAATACGTATACCTAAAATAAACTTATCAAGCGAAAATGCACAAAACTTTAATAATAAAATATATAATGATCATGCTGCTCCATACGAAGTATTACTTAATTATCATGAAGATCAAATGATTTACCGTGTAAACTACACATATAAGTTATATGAAGATGTTGTAGGTATCATAGTTGAATTCACGGGTGGTCCGCAAGCGGCAGGATCGGAAATAAGACGATCGTACTATTATTATGACGTAAAGAATGATAAGGAAATTTCCTTAGATGAATATATCAATGCATTAGGATACACCACAAATGAATTAGAAAGCAGCTTAAAGAAAATGGAAGATATCAGTGGATACGAAGCACATTCTAATTTGGGAGACAATCCCAAATTAGAAGCTTGTATTGCTGATACAGAAAGTACTTTAGTTGTATTTACAAATGCTGCATATACAATGGATGGAACAACTTCGTATGATGTTCAACCTATAGTACCAATTAAAGCAGAAATTGTTGACACAAACAAACAAACTAATATTTCGGAAAATACTGAAATTTCAAGCGAAATAAGCTCTGAAAACACAATATTTTCTCTGAAATTTGAACTTTTACCCAATGGAACATATTCAGTTGTCGGAATCGAAGGTGGAGAGGATACACACATTGTTATTCCAAAGATGTATGAAGGGATAACTGTTAGTGCTATTGGAGATAATGCATTCCAAAACTGGAGTTCTCTTTTAAGTGTGGAAATTCCTGATAGTATAGTCTCAATAGGAGCACATGCTTTTGAAGATTGTAATGCTTTAACAGATATACAAATACCTAGTAACATAGAATTTGTTGGCGAAGATGCTTTTAGCGGAAGTTGGAAACTGCCTTTTGCTGAAGATATAACGAACGAATACAAAGCTTACTATTTGGGAAACGATGAAAATCCGTATTTAATCCTCATAGAGTTTGATCATATGTCATCGAGCAATCGCTCATACAGCTACAATGTAAAATATGGCACACGAGTTATTTGTGGAGATATGATGATGTGGGGATATAAATTGGCAAACATAACATTGCCAGAAACACTGGTCGCTATAAATGATAGTGTATTTGCAAACTGCATATCGCTAAAGGAAATTATTATTCCTGACAGCGTGAAACATATCGGAAGTTCAGCATTTCATGATCTTGAAGCTATAACAGAAATAAGCATTCCTGATGGGATTAACACTATAAAAAGTGGTCTTTGTGCACTATGCTATAGTCTCAGAAGTGTCAAAATTCCTAACAGCGTAACAACAATAGAAAGCGGAGCATTTTATTTCTGCCCCAAATTAAATAGCATAGAATTTTCAGGAACAGTAGACGAATGGAATTCTATATCTAAAGCAGATGGGTGGGATTCTGAATGTGGAAACTATACTGTTTATTGTACTGACGGTCGAATTTAGTATTATCAGTTTAATACTTCATTTCGCTTAACGTCACACTTCATACCACAATGGTTAAAATGAGTTCGACAGGCAAAAAGTATTTGTTTGATATAATGTTGTTAATGAAACAAAAAAAGTTTTTTGGAGGAATGTCTAATGAAAAAAACGAAATTTGCTGTAATTTCCCTATTATTAATTTCTGCGATGCTTGTTATCACTTCTTGCTCTTCTAGGGGTAAGGATAACACACCGAAAATCAATTATGAGAAACTTAACTGCAGAGCGGTTGGTGAATTCAATGACGGCGTACAATGGGTGACACGAGAAGAAGTAACATATAATTCCGATGCTACACTTTATGGATTAATTGATACAAAAGGCAACTTTTTAATTGAAATGACAAGCGAGTATACTGATGTTGATCCATTTTACAATGATGCAGCTTGGGTAGAGGTTGGAAACAATCAATACCGAGCAATTGACAAAAGTGGAAATTATCTTACTGGAATATACAAAGAAGCTGATCGTTTTAGTGATGATGTCGCATGGGTGAAAAATTCATCCGGAAATTGGATGGTAATTGACAAAAGTGATAATGAAGTGTTTACGTATGATGAATACGATGGAGTAAGAAAGTTTTCGCAATTTTCTGAAGGAAAATGCATAGTTGTGCTTTCTGAAAACAACTATAGCAAGAAGGGTACATATGTACTTGATAAAAGTGGTGGCTTAATTCCTCTGGAAGTTGATGTAATTTCTCATTCATTAGATATTGGTTTGGGAAAATTTGAAAACGGCTATGCACTATGTGGTGATAAATGGGGTGAAGTAAACGGGAATGTTTTTTGTAATCTAGTATATGTAAAAAACGATGGCAGTGTATTAGCTCTTAAAACAGGCTCTGGCGGAGGTCTTTTAGCACAAAGATTCTACAGCGCTCCTGCTTTTGAAAATATAGAAATTTGTGCTGCTGGTAATTTTGTTGATGGAAAAGCAAATATAATTTTCAAGGGAAAAGATGAGCTTTACTATAAGATACAGATTGATGAAAGCGGAAATTTCCTTGACGAACCTAAAAATGGTTTGAGTAATTCAGATCTCTCAAGAGCATTAATGAATTTAAAATCACCGGAGAACAGCAATATTACGATATCGGATATAACAAAGATTTTCTCTGGAAACGGATTTATAGAATAAAACCATTGAGAAAGGAATGTTAACAATGAAAAGACTCTTATCACTTTTATTGGCGGTGCTTATGATAGTGCCTTTGTTTGCACAGGTAAATGTTGCGGCAGCAAATGTCACGAATAACATTACGGAAGATGTTTATAGGGCAGATATGTTTATGAGTAATTCGTCGAAAGAATTAATAGATTGGCTGTGCAACGATGATGCTTTTGTATATTCGCAAGAATCTGATTCTTTTGCTACAGACTTGGTGTATATAACAAATATTTTTTCTTGGAAAAGTAAATATAAAGAAGCGGCAAAAGAAATACTAGTATCTTTTATGGAAAAAAAAGGTATTAATATAGAAGATATAAGAAATGAGGAGCGTAGCACATTCTATTATGACCTCATTAGTGGTATAAATGATATGGCGCAAATGTCAGGTAAATACGATTCGTTACGTATTGAAATGACAAGCGAGAAATTAGAGTCTCTTTTTTATAAGAGTACAGTTGGAAATTATGAAGTATTTCACAATGAATTTATAAATATGTTTCCAAAAGATAAAAGAGATTCTGCGAAAAAAATGATCGATGATTATATTAATTCTTCTGAATACTCTAAAAAAATACAAAACACCGTAGATTTTTCAGGCTTTATAACAGAAGTGATTAGTATTGCAAAGAACAGTGTAGACACATATATAGAACTTAAGACATATAACAGATGTGATGAACAACTAATTGATTTTTGCTATTATTTGAGCCAGAATTCTCAGTCGGAATATATCAAAGAAGTAGCAGAGGAACTATATGAAGATTTGTCTAAAACATATGAGGAATTAAGAAATAAAATTATCGTTAATATTGCAAAACAACTTGCGACTAGTACAGCAACAGCTACTGTTGAAAATGCTATTTCTAAAATAGCCTCCTCGTTAGGCTGGTCCAGTCTTCTTTCCGCTGCTAAAATTGGCGTTGATGCAGGAAATTTTGTGTCTGATCAGTGGTTTAGTACTAAAGAAACAAACGATATTAGAATAAGTATGCGAGCTTGTGCAGACCTAACAGTTGATTTAAAAAAATCCGTTTCATCACAAATGAGCTCTTACAAGACGAAATATACAAGTAAATCTTCTAGAGATGACGCAGCAAAAAAACTGATTTATTATACCAATCTGCTATACCAAACTCGTATTTGGGGAGAAACTCTTGTTTCAGAATTAAAAGAGACTTCATATCACAGTGACATAATTACGACAATACACACACTTGGAATATATGATTTCAATAAAGACATTGACATTATTAATCAGTGGGTGGCTGCACTAAATAAAAAGTTTGATAATGTTGAAAATCGACTTTTTAGAAGAATTGATCCCTCGGAATATGCAACAGTTAGTTTTGAGACAGGCTCCGTGGCTCCTTCCACCACAACTAGCAAGTATTCCACCGGTACATATAAGCCAAGCGAATGGGATGGTTTGAATATGCGTTCCGGAGCCTCAACATCATATTCAAAGGTAGGAGCAATTGCTTCTGGAACAAACTTTGTCGTTACAAAAATCAGTGGCAACTGGGGTTATACGACTTGCAATGGTAAAAGTGGTTGGGTTTGTCTCGACTATGCCACATATGTAAGTTCTTCAACAACTACCTCTTCATCCAACCAAATTTATAGTAACATAAAACTTACGGACTCAAATGTGGATGATTATGTCGGCAAAAAAATTGTTGATATACATAATGCAAGTGTTACAACTAAAATAACTAAAAACGGGAAAGTTAGTACGGTAACGCATAATCCGTATGTATATGACAGTTATTGTGATGGTGGTAGCAAACAATGTGTGGATTACGCTTGGGGAAGAATTCAAGATAAACTGAAATTCAGACCAAATTGGACATCTGGACACGCTAAAGATATCCCCTCTTGTGCTCCAGATAATAGAAAAATCACATCTGCTTCTAATACAGAATATACAGTTAAGGTTTATACTAAAGACTCCGGTGCAAACATAAAAGCTGATTCGCTTGTTTGTTTTGGAGCTGTTAGTGGAAATGCTTATGGTCACGTGATTTATATAGAACATGTAAAAGAAGTAAACGGAACTACCTATGTTTATTATACACACGGTGGAGTTGAATATTATAATTCCGGCGTTACAGGAACTTTGTATAAAAAAAGTCTTTCCGACTTAATGAAAACATGGGGGTCATATACAGGAACGGTTGCCTTTATTTCCGATAACAACTCGACATCCGATGAATCAGAACAAGATACAAATACAAAAACACCTGAAACTAACACACCCGAATACGAAACCATCACCGAAGGCACATATGTACTCAACTGTATAATACAATCTTACCGATATCTCACAGCCAAAACCGATTCAAACGGCGGTCAGGTTGAAGCAAAGCCTTTTGAAAATATTGATGCACAAAAATTTGATATTGTAAAATCCGGAAACGGATATAAAATTGTTTCAAAAAATAGTTCTACCGGAAGAGCTGTATCAGGATATAATGACGGTTCTGGTCAAACTATAGGAAATGTTACACTCGCCAATTCTTCCAGTTCAAGTTCACAAATTTGGTTATTTAGAAAAGAAGGAGATTATTATGTAATTTATCCTTCCTTCAACACTTCACTTGCTCTTACAAGTGCAAGTACAGGTAGAGTGGTTGTTTCTACTTACACAGGAAATGATGATCAACTTTGGAAATTGTCGCTACAAAATGAAGAACCCGAAAAATATACTGTTACCTATAATGCCAACGGCGGTTCAGGGGCTTCTAAAGAACAGACAAAAACTGCAGGAGAAAGCTTAACGCTTTCGAGTACTGAACCCACAAGAAACGGCTACAAGTTTTTAGGCTGGGCGACTTCTAAAACCGGTAATGTGAAATTTGAATCAGGCGATAAATATACCGATGATAAAAACATCACGCTCTACGCAGTATGGGAAGAAATTAAAACATATACCATCAAGTACAATGCCAACGGCGGCACAGGTGCTCCCTCTTCGCAAACAAAGACACACGGAGAAAGCATAAAAGTATCTGCGCAGAAACCGACACGTAGTGGATATGAGTTTGACGGATGGGCAACATCTGCAAATGGTAATGTCGAGTACAATCCTTCAGAAAATTATACCAAAGACAGCGATATTACGCTTTACGCTGTTTGGAAGCCTTTAACTTACAAAGTAACTTATAATGCAAACGGTGGTACAGATGCTCCTGCAGCACAAGCAAAAATTCATAATGAGAAGCTTTATATTACAGACGATACACCTGAACGAGATGGATATTCCTTTATTGGCTGGGCTACTACAAAAACAGGCAGCGTATCTTACAAAGCCGGCCAGCAGTATACTTCTGATAAGGATATAACCCTTTACGCTGTATGGAAAGCAAATACCTATACTATCAGTTATAATGCTAATGGCGGCTCCGGTGCTCCAAAAAATCAAACGAAAGAATATGCTGAAGGCATAAAATTAAGCACACAAGAGCCAACAAGAAAGGATTATATTTTCCTTGGTTGGAGCACATTGGTTCAAGGTAGTGTAGAGTTTGCACCCGGAAGTGTTTGTTCTGTAAATGAAAATATAACTCTCTATGCATTGTGGCAGGAAGAAGAGAACGAAGTATATTATATAATCTATAATGCAAACGGCGGAAAAAATGCACCTTCAATGCAGACAAAAAATGAAGACGAAGATCTTACAATCAGCGAAGTTGTTCCTACAAGAGAAGGATATACCTTTGACGGATGGGCAATTGGTAATGATGATACTGTAGTATATTCTTCCGGAGACACCTACAAAGAAAATAAAACCCTTTATCTTCACGCTGTTTGGACAGCTAACATCTATACAATTTCATACAATGCAAACGGCGGTGTTGGTGCTCCTCGCATTCAGACAAAGATCCACGATGAAGATATAGTGCTCAGCACCGTGGAGCCTGAAAAAGAAAACTGTACGTTTATTGGTTGGTCGGATGATCCCTATGCCGAATACGCAAAGTATTATGCAGAGGATACGTTTTCTAAAAATTCCGATACTGTACTTTATGCTGTATGGGAAGAAATAATCGAAGAAGATGAAGAAGACGAAGAAACCAATGATGATAAGAATCAGAGCCAAAAGGAAATACCTTTTGAGGATGTACCCGAAGATGCATGGTATAGAAAAGATGTAGAAAATGCATACAAAAATGGTTTAATTAACGGCAAGAGTGAAAAGAGATATGCGCCAAATGATAATATGACATATGCTGAAGCAATAAAGCTTGCCTGCACAATTTATCAGCTTTATTATGACGGTGAAGTTACACTGACTAACGGTTCAGATGTATGGTACAGCACATATATGGACTATGCTTTGGAAAACAGAATCGTAAGAACTGATTATTCATCTGTTGCAAACGAATATGTAACACGAAAAGAATTTGTAAACATCTTTTATGGTGCACTGCCCCTTAAAGAGTTTGCAAAAATAAACAATGTGGAAGATAACATTATTCCGGACGTAAAAATTGGTGATGCATATTCAGGTGAAATTTATACTTTCTACAGAGCTGGTATTCTTACAGGAAATGATGCAAAGGGTACTTTTAAACCTGACAGTAATATATCAAGAAGCGAAGTAGCCGCTATTGTTACTAGAATGCTTGACAGTGGGGCGAGAAAGGAAACCAATTTCTAATGAGAACCGAGCAAGTGTTTTCTTTTCGTTGCATTATAGGTTGTGCATAGCACTTCAAAATGAGTTCGACAGATTAAATTTAGATATGTGATAAAATTATTACAGTTCCAAAAGAACTGTAATAATTTTATCTGGAGGTTTTCGCTATGAAAACAAAAATTTCTAAAGTTTTATCTCTCACTCTCGTAATCGCAATGCTTGCTTCTATGCTCTCAGCGTTCGGACTTCAGGCATCAGCAGCAACAACCTATTCGGCAACAAGTACAAAGCAAATTACGATTAGCACAGGAAGTTCGTGGACAACTCCTTCTATGACTTTTAAGTGTAATGCAGACTATTACATGGGAAGTCCGTATGCTCCTAAACTCTCCTTAAAGATTTATAATCACAATACCGGTAAAACTTCATGGGCAAGAGTTACAGGATCTGGAAGAAGTATCAGCAGTACACTAAAACTTGAAAAAAACAAAAAATATACCGTTACCGTTTCTTATCTTTATAATGAAAGTGTAAACAAGAATGCTCTCAAAGCTGGTGGCGGTAAAGGCTGGGCACAAGGTAGTTGGTACATTTCTTCTACCAAGAATTTGAAATCTTATAGTGTAAAATAAAAAAGGAGGTGTAAATTATGTCAACGAAATGCAAAAACTGTATCCATTGCGAGAAAGACGACATAAGCTCCACTCGTTCAGAGTTCCGAAAAGGAGATGACACTCGTTATTGGTGCAACTTACATAAGGAAACAGTTGATCCTGATGATAGTTGCAAAGACGGCGAATAAGCAGTAAGAACATACGAAATACGCATCCACAAGGGTGCGTATTTCTAACCTACAGAAAGGGCTTAATATGGAAAACAAAATTAACAAATCATCTATTGAACAACTAATAAACCGATACGCAGACGAAAAAGAAATGCTCGACGTCATTTTCAATGTTTTGAGCGATTTTGAAGACTATCATCGAAGGATATATGAGATGGAAACAAAACTGAAGGTGTACTCACCTAAATCAATGAATCTCGAAGATTACAGAGATATGCGTGAAACACTCGACAGGAGCAGAACAACACAGCACAACGTAGTTATTATGAATGTTGGAATGTTGAACAGATTCACAGAGAACGAAAACATTCCACCGATTTATGAAGGAATCGTTTCTGAGGAAAGACCGTACAGACGCGAACTTGCTGATGCAGTGATTGAATATGTGGAAGGGATTATAAAAAACAGACTGTAAGGTGAGAACATGACCTATGTAATATCTGATATTCACGGAGAATACGACAAGTATATCGCAATGCTTCAGAAGATAAACTTTAAGGACAGAGATACACTTTATGTTTTGGGCGATGTAGTTGACAGAGGTGAAAGACCTATTGATATTCTTCAGGATATGATGGTACGACCTAATGTATATCCAATTATAGGTAATCACGAGCTGATGGCACTTGACTTGCTGAAAACTCTTTCGGTAGAAATAACCGCAAAGAATTATGCTTCTCATATTGATAGCAAGTTGATGGATTCTCTTATGCAATGGCAGTTTAACGGTGGAGAAACAACCATAAAACAGTTTCAAAAACTTTCCTCAGATGAACGTGAATATGTTTTGGAGTACCTCGAAGAATTTGTGCCTTATGAACTTGTAAAAGTTGGAGCTAGAAAATTTCTCCTTGTTCATTCCGGACTTGGAAATTTTAGCGAAGGTAAGGAACTCGACGACTACACATTGGAAGAATTAACTTATATACGTCCTGATTTTGATAAGAAGTATTTCGAAGACGAAAACTTTTTTGTAGTATCTGGACATACACCTACCCTTGCAATAAGCGGAAAGCCTGAGATATACAAAAACAAAAACAACATTTGCATTGACTGCGGCGCCGCTTTTGATGGCAAGCTTGCTTGCCTTTGTCTTGATACAATGGAGGAGTTTTATATTTAATTAAAAGATTAAGGAGGATACAAAATGGATTTTGCTAAGCTTGAAGAAAAATTGAAAAACGCAGGTGTTCCCGAAGAAACTGCACACAGATATGTTGTATTCTACGAAAGAGGTCTGATGCCCGAACTGTCTTTTGAGAACGACGAAATACCATCGGATGAATGCTTCAAAACACTCTCTGCGGTATGCGATATCCTATTAAAAAAATCGCCGGAATCCTTAACTAAGTTTTTGATTAAAAATGTTCTGGATATTCCTTATTCGCAAGTAGATGCTGTAAGAAGTATTATTGAAAATTTCTTTTCTAATCGCAAAGAAGACATTGCATGTCTTTATAAAGAAAAAGAAGGAATGTATTATCTCTCGGCTGATGAAACCAAATATTTGTGTGAACTGATAGAAGGTTATATTCCTGATAAAGATAGAGCATGGCAAGTCTTTGTAAAAGCTGTTGCGGTTGGACTTTATCATACCGAACGATGCATAGAGGCTGTTGTAGATGCAGTTGGAGAGCAACGAGCACCTGAAGTAATATATGAATCCACTGTTAATGGATGGCTGCTTTATCCTCATTATACAGATCCGGTTGAGGCTATTAAGTATTTGATGACAATGTTTGACGGTGAAACGATTTGCAAAGTTATCTTAGAAAACCCCGAATACTTGTATTTGTATAAGGAAGATGGTTTTATAGAATTCCCGGAGCAAAAAGAAAAAAGGAATCAGGAGATCCAAGCCATAATTGAAAAGTATAAATAAAGGAGCTGAAGATATGGAATACATATTCTCAAAGAATCGCAGCACACCACATGATTTAGTTATGGAATTACGCATTAATTTAATCAGAGTTAACAACGCTTTTTGTGAAAAACAAATGGAGGTGTGCGGAAACTGGGCACTGGATTTGGTTTATATGTTCGAAAGCACGTCAGTGGATCTTAATCCCATTTTGCCTTTAGCTTTTGAAATTGAGGGGGTGCTAGATGCAATAGACGATGATACTTTGGCAAAAGAAGTTTGTGAGGAGCTTGTTGAAAGACTAAAAAAAGAGATGGACAAACTTCCACTTAATTAAGGAAAAAAGATTTTTCCATCTATATATTTTCATTTGATATAATAACTTCACAACAACATGGAAAGGTGGTCATATTATGAAGATGATTAAGTTGGTCGAAAGAGATTTAACGAAGGAGGAAACTTCTGCAATCGAACATTTTAAGTATTACACGGATAATAAAGCATCTTTTGTTTGCGTCGGGGATAATGTAATTGTTCCTGTTTCAAATAATAATTCCGGTAATATAGAAAAAATGTTGAGTGAGGCGAAAGAAGCTATGAATATGACACTGAATAGTCATCCTGATTTTGAGTATTATACAATGGATGATGGTCATTTTATAGTGATGATGAGCGAAGGACCTGTTGCAATTTCTCCAAAGAAATACCATGAGTACGATTTAAGTGGAGATAATGCAGAAATGGCATTAGCTTTATGTTTTAGAAATGAATGCCTTGAAACTTGTGAAAAGGCAGAAATAGTAGCTGTTGTTGATATAAAGGAGGGAAAATAATATGGCTGTAAGACCTGTATTCATTGTTAATGAAAGAAAGCCCTTTTATTCTGTATGGAATTGTGAGTTTACATACAATTCTGGCTTTTCCGTTCAGCAAAAACAAAGGAACATCATCGCAATTCATTCGAACTTTGAAAATAGATTTAAGCATAACCGAGTACTTGAAATTTCCTCAAAGTCAATGCAGGATCTGGGAGTAAAGCTTAGTGCTTTTAATTTAACGAAATATGTGCCTGAGCTTGGAAGAAGTGTTCCCGTAGAATGTGTATATCAGGCGGGAAAAGTTTTTGCAGGAAATGTTCAATACAATGAGCTCCTTGAAGCCACTCCAAAAAATGCCAAGAGAGATGAAAGACTTTCTTCAAGTGGCAGAATTGTTTCATTTTCCTTCGACGGCAAAGAATATCCCGCTGAACCCAAGAACGCATTTTACGATTTTATTTACATAAACGCTTTGCTTGAACATGAGGAGCTGTTGGAAGAACTTCTTGAATATGATGCTTTTACAGACATTGAATTTAATCCCGAAAAAAGTATTAACTGTCAGGCAAGAGCTGCGGCTGTTTTGGTTTCTCTCGCACGAAGCGGGGCCATTGATAAAGCAAAGGATTTTTACGAATTGGCATCATTGTTTGGCAAGACAGACAAAACTGATATTGAAATCAAATTGAGCCTTATCAACGAAAATAAGGATGTTGAGCCTAAATCAACAAAAGCTGATGAGTCTCCTGTATTCAGTATAGGACAGACAATAAAACATCCTGCGTTCGGAGAAGGAAAAATTATAAAAGTAACTGAAAACACCGTAACCATTAAATTTGGTGTTGGTGAAAAAATACTTTCAACCGCATGGGTGAATGATAAGTGTAAAATAATGTAAAAAAAGGAGATACATATGGAAAACAAAGAAAGAACATCAGGCTTTGGATATTTTTTATTTAATTTTATTGCATTCGTTTCTTTTTATGTGTTTGGCTTGTTTTTCTATACGACTGAGTTTGCCAGAGGCACATTAGACTATAGCTATAAATACATTATTACGATACTTGTTACATTCACAGTTCTGTTTATTGCACTTTGTATTATAAACGGAAAGAAATACAGAAACACTTTTGGAATGCTTATGAATATTTCCGTACCCCTATCGGTACTAAATGTTGTGGTTCTTATAAAAAGAGCCGGAAGTATCGGTGTTTGGTGTGCAGTAATTGCACTTGCGGCAGTTTTACTCTTCTGGCTTTTTGTTTGGCTTGTAGATAAAATTCCCACAAGTCCACTCTCCGAAAAACTTATAGATTTACTTTATGAAAAAGAAGACGAAAGCTTTGAAGAGTCATCGGAGAATCAAATTAGAGAAGATACAACGGATTATGATACATCGCCAACAAAATGCATATATAGCTCAGTAGTTGCATTTTTCATCATATTGGCAATAATGACAACTCTGGTTATGGGATGCCTCGGTGTTTTTCAAACACATTATAATTCATATCACGACTATGATGTAAGTTATCACGAAAAATATATTCCAAATGAAGATATGCATGAGTATGTAAAAATTGAAAGCAACCATTGGAAAACCTTAGATGTAGATTCAAGGCTTGAGGTTCTTCAAAGATTCGCAGAGCATGAGGCTGTAAGACTTGGGCTGCCTGAAGTACCTACCGTTGTTACTGCAGAACTCTACAACAAGTATTATGATGTGAATTACAATGCTGAAGAAAATTTGATAGAACTTGACCTCAACATGGTTAAGTACAATAAAAACGGATACAAGGCGGTTAAGGCGCTTGCTAACGGTGCTTACTGTGCCTACGAAGATGCGAAAAAGCAACTTGTAGAAGCAATCAAGACAGACGAAGTAATTTCTAAATACTCGGAGCTTACAATGTTTTGGGATACAAATGTAAACAATCAGTTTGCTTTCGAAGAAAACTCACGTAAGTATTCAGAGTTTGTGCAAAGCGAATTCAGAAGAAAAATCATGCTCTTTAAGTTTGATAACAAGAAAGAGTATTATTGATTTTGAAAAGCAATATTAAAGGAGATGTTTTCAAAATGAGTATAGAGAGAAAACGCTTATCTGATTATGTCGATATGTGTCTGGATGGTGATAGAGTTATTGAAGACGAGTTGCTTATTGAAGATGAGATTATACCCATAACAACATATGTAAAGAAGTATGACCCATTACTTGGAATTTTTTATTTAATGAAGTCTCGTCTTGCTTCGTGCGAAGAAAAAATCGCAAGGTTTTATCTTGGAATTCCGGAAGATTTAACTGAAGAAGACATCGAAAATGATAAAGAATTTGAGTTGGGATTTATACGCACTTTAAGGGGAACGGCAGAAGAATTTAATCTGACAGTTGAAAGGGTACGCACAATAATTTGGTATAAACTATTTAGAGGATACCATTTCAGAAGGAAAAGAATTAGTGATTACTTGGATTAAAAATTGATGACTATAATACTTGGTTAAAAGTGTTATTTTGAAAAGATATAAATAATTAAAATACATTTAAATGCAAAATTCCAATATACTCATGTGAGCATATTGGAATTCTGTTAATTGGAAAAATTTGTCTTATATATCAGAAATTCGCCCTCTCCATTATCGCAACATATTATTGTTTTGATTCTTGTATTGCTAAAGTTTTTCTTGACATTCTTCTTTAAAAGATGCTCTTCAATACGTTCTGTCAACCCCTTGTGTTTCAAGATAATAAAATTATAGTATTTATATGTTTCGCCATTTTTGTCATAAAAGCGTTTAATTTCAAAAGCATTCGTCATTGCATGGAGCATTTTTGAATATGAACCACTACCAACAACAGTAACAATAATTCTGTATTTTTCACTGTCTTCATCTTCAGTTTCTCCTTCAAAAAGAAAAGGCTTGTCAAAAATTCGAATATCATTATTTATTGTAATGCTATCTGTTATGTACACTGGCTCCGGAGCCAGCAGAGTTAAAACCATTTGAGTAGAATGTGAGATTATATCCTCAGTATATATAGTTACATTTTTGCTTTCTAAAACATTTTCAACATCTTCAATAGTTCCTTTATTAAGTTGAGAACCCAAGAAGTTATTAATTAGATATAAAAAATTACTCATTGGTAATAACCATATAGACTGATTGGAAAAACTGTTAAATTCACGTAATAATTCATAACGAGGTGTTTCTTTATCGGTTTCAAACCAATCTTCTTTTAAGTCATTAATAATTAACAAATAATTTGTTTGTGTTGTTTTGGCGTTGTTTAAAATCTGTTTCCAAGCAAACAAATCACCATATTTTTGTAATCCAATTTTATTGTTCTCATCCATATACCCGGGAGGAATTTGTTGTTCATACCTAAAGGAACCTTCTTTGGCAATTTCACTCATTTCATTATACGAAAGTTCTTTTCCAATTTTGAAATATTGTTTAATTGCTTCGTAAACAACATCTACTCCAGTGCTACTAATTTCCCCAATACGTATATCAATTTGTTTTTGATAGGTTTCTTTGAATTCCTCAATGTGTGTAATAAATGAAGAAACACTCTCATCAAATTCTTTAATATTTGATTCAAGACTATCATAAATACACGGTTCAAAACATGGATGCTTATCGGCACGTTGAGTTTTTTCTCGTAGAGTATTCAATTGACCTAAAATATTATTAATTGACTCCTTTTTTATTTTTGTAGCCAAACTTAACATATTCTCAACATGACCAGAATCTCCTTCTTTCTCATTTTTCGATATTAAATTTAGATATGAATTTATTGGTTTGTTTGCTACTACCGATTTGTTCTTTAAATATTCGAAGTATACTTGAGCAGGAATCCAAAGTCTATCTTTTAAATATACAAATACTTTTGCAAATATTTCAGCTCTAGTTTCGTCTGAAAAATAATACATATCAAGTAAAGCGGAAGTGTCAAATACTATTGTTGCTTTAGGGAGCATCTTCTTTATACTCTCTTCATCCAAGTAATATTTTTTGTACAAATCAATCATTTTTACATCCCTCATAATATTTATAAATTATTATTTCTATTCATAATAACTCACTTTGTTATAAGCATGAAAATTATCACTGTAGAAATACACTATTCATCATTTGACTTATATATTCTGAAGTAAAATTCTTAGTAATGCATGAAACCAATTCGTTATACTTACTAAGTATTTCTGATGGTATGTCATTATAAATTTGTTTTATCATGTATACTGTAAGTATTACATATTGATTTATGGCATCTTCTCTTCGCTGAGATTCTGGATCTGAAACGATGTTTTTTACAACATTGCGATAATAATCTCCACGTCTCCATATTTTTATGCAGTTCTCGAGTACCATTTTAGAAAACATAACAGAAGCTTCAAAATGATCTTTAAAAAGCATTCTTATAACTGCATTATAGATCTGAGCAAAGCTTACCATATCACAGTCAGAATTACAAATAAAGAATCGTTCTAAAGATTTTTCTTCAATTATATAGTTGTCTTTTTGGATTTGATGGATAATGGTGTCTGCTCTGAAAGATATGAATGAACACTCTTCCAAAAGGGTGTAAAGCACATCCCATAATTCTTCTGTATTGTCGGATAACACTGCATAACAAAATGCAGGAATACTTACAATTTCAAGCTTGTCCGAAAAAAGCTCCAGTTTAAAATTTTGAAGATTCTTAACTATATGTTCTATAGTTAAATATGGAATAGATTTTTTACTCGATGCTCTACAGCAAGCCCACATGTCTTCCAATAAATACTCGTCAATTTCTGTAGTAGTCTTAAATCCGTTTGCTTCAAAAACTATATTTTTAGAATTTTTCAACCAAGCTGTAACTTCAGAAACATACAATTTGTATTCCATTGACGAAACAAATGAGTGTAAAACATTAATTGTAGAATAACATATATGGACATTTTTAATCTTATTGAGTAGTCCTAAACACTTATATTTGTTTAAAACTATAAGAGTCAAAGCATCAACGAAAATATCCTCCTTTATCAATGTTTGCTCATATGACAGATTTTGCAGATTCCCATCACAAATGTGTAATTTGTTGTTTTGCCCAAAATAGAAATATTGTGAAAGATTGTTGTTTGAATGACGAAGCAACATAGAATTTGATAAGATGTTTTTGCGGTGCAACTTCAAGAATTCATTGTCTCTTGCTCTTCTTTCTTCAGGATTTTCACCGGTAATTTTTTCTAATGCTTTTTCTAAAGATTCAACCGGTTTACTTTTAGATAGTTCGAATTCTACAATCCATTTGCCTGCAATAACGGGATGGATTTTTTTGTACTCTATAGCATCTTTAAGTGCTTCTAAATGGTTTGTTCTGGTGGCAATAGCCAAAAAGTTTCTATGACTTGGGTGTGATGGTATATCAACAAATAGGTCATGTGCTTTTTTTGCCCATTCAAAACTTTTGTCATTCTTATCAAGGTACAAATAAGTTTCACATATAAAACCGATTATTTGAGATTTTTCCTCTTCCATACCTCTTTCAAGGGATTCAAATAATGTGAGAGCGAGTTCTAACGCCTCCGAATATTTCATTAAATGCAATAAGCTTATTGCTTTATTGAAACCATTTTTATAAGTTGGCTGGATATCGTAAATTTGTGTCAATAGTTCAAGCAACTTATTTTGATCTCCAACCGAACTAAAATAATTCGCCAAAAGCATCAACTTGTTTATCGTTGAAATATTATTCTCGTTTTCTAATGCTTCCGTAAAAAGCACTACGCTTTCAGAGTTTATTTTTGAGAAAAAAGTTATAGAATGACTATAAAAGAAGACCGTATCTTCTATATAAGTCTTGTTCTGAGATTTTAAATTGAGAATTCTAAGCAACAACTCACCATGCTCTGTGTCAAAATTGTTGCGAGCGTAAAAAAGTATAATATTGTGCAAAAGATTATAGTCATTTGTTTCTTTTGCATGTTTATCTAACAAAGCTTTTGCTCTGTCAACATTTCCTTTTGTTTCTTCCACATAGCCGTCCAGACACTCTAACAATGACAAATCGGAGGGAGCAGATATCAATGAACGGAATTTGTCGTATAAATCAACTCTTTTTGAGATAACACAAGACTGCAAAAGAAGATATATAATCGGTTGTGGCAATTTAGTTATGTCTTCATCACTCTTGGATTCAATAAAGTTGATTATATCGGTTATGTTATTTGTCCTGATATAATTTGATATCATTGCAGCTGTTTTATCGTCATCATCTAGCACAGAAAATTCTTTCTCAGATATAGCAGTGTCTGATCCTAATATTATAAGCCGTTGTGTTTCATAGTCAAACTTTGGCGTTAAGTATTGAGAAATATCTGATAAATTATGCTTTATACCAAGCAGACAGCAGGTTGAAACATAAACACAAATATATCTCGTCTTCAAAAACTCGCTCATTTTGGCATCACAAGCAAAAATCCATTTTTTAAATATTTCTAAGGCTTTTAATAATTCATTAAATTTAATATCCCCACACCATATTCTTTCGCTTTTTGGAAGATGTTCAGTGGCTATTGCGTAATAGGAAATTCCAATATTATAGTCGCAGACAGCCTCATCATACCCGAACTCCTTGGCTTTAAAATGGCTTTCAATTGATTTATAGTATTCGCCAAATTCCTTGAAGACAAAAGCACGATATGTATAATAATCGGCTATTAAAGAAATATCCTTTTTATCGTCCAATATATCTTTAAAATTATTATCCAAAAAATCAACTATATTTTGAAGTGTTGCGTCTTTGTTTAATGCACTAAGATATGCTTTAAGTAATACTGCCTGCTTATAATCTTTATCTATATCTAAGGCACAATTTATGCTTTCAGCAGCTTCAGAATATTTTTCCGTTATGCAGTGATTAAGAATTATAGCTGCTTTTACAAAATGATAAGTTTTACTCTCCTTAGCAGTATGTGCATCGATTTTACAAAGCCAATTAAATGCTTCTTCTAGATTACCTATGTTGCTATATCGCAATGCTATATTGCAATTAATTTTACAAATCACAGAGTTGCGTTGAGAAACACTTTCATTGTTAAGCTCAATAGCTAAGTCTGCCAATAGCATCTGATAATCTTTAATTACTTCTTCGTCGCTTTTGCTCGAATTGGTTCCAACATCAGATACTCTTTTCAAAAAATCCTTAACCTTTTCTGAGGCCTCTTGCTTTTCAGATTCATTCGTTGCAAAGGTTATTTGTGCATTTTTTATGTCTTTGATTTCGGCCATGAGCGCACTAAACATTTGCTTTGTATCTGCGTTGCTTTCATTAGCGAGGGTATGAATATCTGATTGCAATTTTCCAATATCAGAATGATGTGGAATACTTACTTTTGAGACATAAACATTTGAATAAATTAACAAAAAGGCATCGCAAATAACTGATTCCTCGCTGGGATTATACTTATAATAATCAGCAAACCGATTTTTGTTTTCCTCAACAAAAATCGACTCGCATAAACTATCATCTATTGAAGCACTATTAAATCTATCTATTAAATGTTCAATGACTTTATAATCCTCAATAAATCTTGAGAAACTGTTATAAAACGGTTCGTTTTCATATTTGGATTTCAAAGTCAATAATACTTTTTCTTCGAGTTTGGGATCTCTATACATTTTATCAAGTGCAGAACTTGCTTTTTCAATAACAGGCTCTGCTACTTTACTTACAGCAAAACCAGCTGCTGCGCTAGTTATTTCACCCATAATTCGTTCCAACCTCCTTTATATTACAAAATACATTTTAAAATCCGCGTTAGGTACAAAGTTTTGCTGTTTTGTAATCGTTTACTATATCCCCATCATCCCATCCGCAAGATCCTTTGCTACAAACGGAACAAAGTAAAACGGAACCGTAAGAAGCTTCTGCTCGGGATTGTAACCATAATTATTTTTAGAAATCTTAATTGCAAATTCAAACTTATTGTGATTTGAAAATTTTTCAAGAGAATTGAGCGTGCCTCTGCCTTTTTTGACATCAATCGGGTAAAGTTTGTTATCCGATTCAATAATAAATTCAAGCTCTGCAGAAGCCTTTCCTCGCCAGTAAAACAAGTTATGTTCTTTTGCAATTAGTTCGTTTGCCACAAAGTTTTCAAAGAAAATACCTGATAAGGTGTTTTCTCTTTCATTGGATACAAAAGATGCTGCATTGATGCCACTTTGATATGAGAACATACCGATGTCACCAAGGAACAAACGGAAATTACTTTCGTTATCTGGCATAAGAGGAGTGGTGATGTGTTCTTTTAACTGGAACGATTGATTAACAACATGTGCCAATGTAAGCCACTGAATAGATGTTGCAAAATCTCGCGTCTTGCCTTTTTCCTCGATAAGTCCGGGAGAAAAGTTCTTTGACTCCTTATTAAGTTCTCTGTAAATATTCTGGAACAATGTCCGCGAACGCAAAACCGCTTCCTGACTTGCCTGATACAATTCCATATCAGCAAGATAGTTGTCATACAACACCTTAAGAATTTCTCTTGACTCAAGAAGATTGTCCCCTTCAACATAAGCCTCTACCGCTTCGGGCATACCACCCACAAGCAGATATTTGTATACCTGTTCCATTGCAAGTTCGTGAATCTGATTGTCAAGAGGCTCTTTTCTGTCATAGGCTTTCTTTACAGCATTATACAACATTTTGTTGCTATTCATAAGAAATTCGTCAAATGTCATCGGGTAAACTGTCATCTGATTTATTTTTCCAACAGGGAACAAGAACTTTTCGTTATCCTTTGAACCACGCTTATGAGTTTCTCTTTGCAACTTTATACGCACCATTGAACCGGTAGCAATAACAGGAATATCTCTAAGATCTTGACAGAAATATTTAAGAGCAGATATGATATTAGGGCACTCCTGTACTTCATCAAATATCAATAAAGTGTTTTCGTCAATCTGTTTTCCCTTACGCAAAGAAATATATTCAACAATCTTTTCTGCATTTGCAGTTCCCAAGCAAAACTCACGAATTTCATCTTCTATTTTGCAGTCAACATATAAATACTTGTTTTTGTAGTATTTTTCCGCAAACAGTTCCTTTATAAGATAAGTTTTGCCAACCTGTCTTGCCCCCCACACAATTAAAGGCTTTTTGCGTTTATTGTTGTTCCAATCTATGAGATTTTGCAAAGCAATTCGTTCCATAAATGAACCTCCAAGCAATTGATGTGTGTATATTATATCATAACTTGCACCATTTTGCAATAGTTTCTTGAAGTTTTTTGCACCTTTCATAAGGTTATTTGTGTTATTATTTTCACTTTTAATCGAAATAACCGCTGTGTTGTTTGTAGATACACTCATTTTCACAAGAATTTAATAAAATTTTGCCACCCACTTTTTTAACTCCTGCCATTGAAGAAATAATTTTTATATGATAAAATGACATCGTAAACATGGTAAGCAGTTAAAATGGTAAGCAGTTAAGCAGGTATTTGTATGTATCGTCCTTGGGATAGGTGTGTGCATTTATGCCTGCTTTTTATCTTTTTTGCAGGAAAACAAAAGAGTTTTCGGAGTACTGGTTACATGTTAACTCGCTGAAACACACATTATCACAAAAAATTCTAAAAAATACCCCTTAATTTTCCTCCTAGTCTTGTAAGGCGAAAAAGTCTATGATAAAATAGCATTGTAAAAATGGTAAGCAGTTAAAATTGTAAGCAGTTGCGGTAACAACAGTTACTGATAGTTTTTTCGGAGATTAATCATATGTTCTTGTGAACCTTTGCAGTAAGTCAAGGTACACCTAAACTTTTACTACAG
>JAZUOL010000065.1:0-6696 GCA_045604605.1 Acutalibacteraceae bacterium
ATTGTAAACATTGTTGAAAACAGTTACGGAAAGCCTTATATCAAAATGGACGAAGAGCATTTTGAGGCGTTAAAAAAAGCAAAAAATGATAACTACGCTCTTATTTACAAACAGGAAACTGTTGGTGAAGCATATAAAACCGTAAAACCGATGATGGCAGAGCTTTACGAAAAATTGCTTGATGATTTGATGAGTAAAAATAAATCATCGCCCATTTTCACTCATCATATTGACTATGTAAATGAAGCACATTATAAAAGAGAAATTCCATACGAGGAAACCGAGCCTAACCAGATAGTTGTTGACTATATTGCAAGCATGACCGACGATTATTTCGTTGATATTTATAACTACTTATTCCCCAATAGCACAAAGAAAATTGATTATAAGGGGTATTTCGAATGAGTTTTAATTTTTCCAAGTCCAAATACTGCGGTCTGTGGCAATGCCCTAAAATTGCATGGCTGAGAAAATACAAGCCCGATGAGATTACCGTTGATGGTAGTGTATTAGCACGAATGGAAGCCGGTAATATTGTTGGAGATTTGGCAATGGGGCTTTTCGGCGATTTCGTTGAGGTTACCGCATACAATGGTGAAAAAATCGACCTTTCAAAAATGATTGAAAACACTAAAGCAGAAATAGAAAAAGGTACACCTGTTATATGTGAAGCATCATTTGATTTTAACGGGCTCTACTGTGCTGTTGATATTCTCAAAAAAGATGTCGATGGTTGGGCAATTTATGAGGTAAAAAGCTCAACCCACGAGGACAAACAAGTTTATGCAGCAGACGTTGCATATCAGAAATATGTTCTTGAAAGCTGTGGCGTTAACGTTACGGGTACATATCTCATTTGCATAAACAATGAATATGTTTTCGACGGAACTCTCGATATTCACCAGCTTTTCAAAATTGCAGATATCAGTGAAGGTGTGTTCTTTGAAAGCGCAAACATCAAAACCAATCTTAATGTTGCAGAATTAATATTAAAATCAGAAGATGAACCGCCTATTGATTTGTCAACTGCCTGCAACAACCCTTACCGTTGCAGCTTCTGGAGCTATTGCTCAAGGCATATTCCCCACCCTTCTGTTTTTGACCTTTACAGGCTCAATTTCAGCAAGAAAATAGACTTTTACAAAAAAGGTAAAATCAAATACGAGGATTTAATTCTTGATGAAACAATCACTAACGAAAAACAATTACGCCAAATGTCTTTTTACTTAAAAGACCAAGGAACACATATTGATAAATCAGGTATAGGCGAGTTTCTTGACACACTTTCCTATCCCCTTTACTTCCTTGATTTTGAAACGGTTCAGCCTGTTATACCCGAATACATCGGCACAAAACCGTATTCACAAATCCCGTTCCAATATTCTTTACACTACATAGAAAAAGAAGGCGGAGAATTAAAGCACAAAGAGTTCCTTGCAGAATCGGACACAGACCCAAGACGAGCTTTGGCAGAAAGACTTTGTGAAGACATACCGATGAATGTTTGTGTTACTGCATATAACAAAGCCTTTGAATGCACAAGAATAAAAGAACTTGCAGAATTCTTCCCCGATTTAGCAGACCATTTATTAAATATTGAAAGTAATATCAAAGACTTGCTTGTACCTTTCCAGAGTGGCTATTACTACAACAAGGCTATGGGCGGAAGCTTTTCAATCAAAAGTGTTTTACCTGCTATATTCCCTGATGATTCGGCTCTCAATTACCACAACCTTGAGCAGATACACAATGGCGGTGAAGCTATGAGCATATTCCCCCAAATTAAAGATATGCCAAAAGAAGAACAAGAAACCACCCGCAAAAACCTTCTCAAATATTGCGAGCTTGACACCTACGCAATGGTTAAAATTTGGGAAGAATTGAAACGAGTGGTGGAGTGAAAATACGTGAGGTAAAAAATGAGTGAAATACAAATAATAGCCAAATTAGACGATATACTTACAGATTATCATGAAAAATATAAAGATATATTCAAATACATAAACCCAGGAATACTGAAAGCTAATTCAAAAGAAGTGGTTAAGCGTTTCAACGAAGAAAACCAAACGATAAACTTTTGCCGAGCTGTACAAGAGCATTGCGAAGACGCTATTGTTTGGTATGAATATCCGTGGAGAATTGAGGGTATAAAAGAAGGAAATAAAAAATTAAGCAGCAATCGATTTGACGCAGTAATATACTTACCCAAAGACAGAACCTTGCTTATCGTTGAATCAAAGTGTTTAAGAAAACCTAGCAAATACAATGATATGCGCAACGATTTAAAAAGAATTTGCGGAAAAGACCAATACACAACAATACAAGCAAACTTCCCTTCTTTTAACAATGTGTATGCAATAATTTTAGCAGACTATTGGAAAAAGAAAACTGGTAATTATACCAAAGTTGAAGAATCTTGGAAAACCGAATTTGATAAATTAAAAGAAACAGATGTTTTATTTAAATTCAAATCCGATGTTAATGAATATCTTGATGTTTTAAAATCTAATTCTTCTCCTGAAAATAAATTTAAAGGATTTGAAGACTACTTTTTATTTGCGTTAATAGGCAGAATAAAAGAAAAACCAACTTACCGAAAAATTGATTAAACTATACCACCAACTTCCCCAAGATTTCTGTAGGCATAGGGGAAGATTTGGGATACAAACGAAAAGCACTTTTTGATAAATGTTCTTTAAGAAAGTAGTTGTTACATATGAAAAAAACAAAAGCAAATTTCTGGCCGAACGCAAACGAATATTATTTAGATAAAAAAGGATATAAACAGGCTATAATGATGGCGGTTAGAGATTTAATGGTACGGACATTAAAAAAGAAAGAAAATGTTAGCACCTGTTTAACTGAAGAACTGTGTAGGGATAACTCTGTTCTTTTTAAGTTTTTAGAGGACTGGTTCGAGGAAGATATTTCGTTAAGGGATAATGAATCCTTGAAAAAAGTCTTTGATGAGCGTCACGAAAGAACCTGTAATGAAATATTAAAAATCATTCAAAACCACTATACAAATAGTAACGGTACTGAAGTGTGTTACGGAAAAGCACAAAAGATTGTAAATATGACTTTCAAATATCTTTATTGCATACCTGGCTCTGTTGAAAAGGAAAGACACTTTAAATTCTGTCACGTGGCACTTGACGCCTTCATATTAGAGTGGTTGTACAGAAAAAGCAAGAAAAGCAACAGAGAAGAATTGAACATAACAAGAGATAATTTAATTTCTTGGAGCAATATTTCTGCAGATGAACACATGCGCAACAAAAAAACTATATACTCATACTCAAAATTGCAAAATATGTTTACAATTTTGGTCGAAGAACTTAATATGGGTTTGACACCTTTTCAAGCAGAATTTTATATATGGCCCCAAATGCAATTAACTTTAGCCTGCGAGCATCTGTATTCACTCCAAACAAAAGAAAACTTAAAGGAATTTAAAGAAAAACCACTCAAAGAAAAACTCGAAGAACTAAAGATGTGTATTGATTCTATTTCTGTTGAGGAAACCACTTATTTCATTTAACCTCCATATTATATTATAAAAGGACGGAAAACTATATGGATTCTAATTTTAGTTTAGAGAATTTATTCCGAAAATGGCAAGAAGAACATAAAAAAGATATGTCTTTCAATAACAATTGCACTTTACAGAAAGATGCACAAATTAATTTTGTATATGATGGCCGATTTGACGAAACTAAAACCGGCGGTATTCTCTTTATTTGTAAAGAATCAAACGTGGAGAATGACACGGATTACGGTATAAAGGATTTCTGGATGAAAAACGTTGTTAAAGCCAAAAGCAAAGGTGAATATTATAAGCCGTCAACTGTCAATGATAAACGAGCACAAACCAAATATTATAACTGTTTACAGCATATCATCGACAAAATAAACAATGAAACAGAAAATAGCTATAAAATTGAAGATTGTGCCTATATGAACCTAAACAAGCGAGGAGGCACAAGCGTTGCGGACAATGAAAAAATCAAAAATTATTTCAATCAATATTATCAAGACTTTATCCTCGAAGAAATAAAGTTATTGAAATGTGATTATATTGTTGTTTTCTGTTATGAACAGTTTAAGGATAGTATAATAACAAAATTACAAGCTCTTGACCGTTATGCAGATAAAGTTTACGGCTATCAAAAGCATCCCAGCAGATATTCTAAAGACTGCACCCCCACAATGTTGCCTTAAAAGCGATAAACACCACCCGACTATTGAAAACTAAATCAATAGTCGGGATTTTAATTTATTTAATTCAACTTTTTTCAAATCAATAACTGTACAATTCTTTAACATCATCACTTTGAAGTACAAAATAAATTTCCAATTCATTTTCTCGAAGAAATTTTTTAATTGTATCAACCACATTTTCCGCCGTATCTTCGTGGGTGAAGCCATAAGAACCTGTGCCAAGTGGGGGAACAAGAATCGTTTTAAAACAACACTCAACCGCTTTTTGCAGTATATTTTCATAGGTTTTCAATAGCGAAGATAATGCGAGCTGATAATCATCAAAATCATATAATCTTGGACCTTGCGCAAATATTATTTGGCAAGGTAAGGCAAATCCCGGTGTAACTCTGACCTCTGTGGGTTTCATTTCATTCTTTCGCGTTTCGTCGTAATAACTGATACCAAAAGTTTTCTCAGTATATTCTTCTAAATCATCAACACCTGCTTTTCGGAATACCGCTCCGCTAACACCTGCACCGCAACGCATCATAGGATTAGTCGGAAGTACAACTGCATCTGAAAAATCAAGCAGATAATCATCCGTAATATCACCAACAACAATATTCAATTCACCTTTATTTTCCATAAAATCATACACCCCATCTATATTTTTGTACTTCATTATCACATTATCTTAAGATGAAAAACATCCTGTCCATTCCTTTGGTTCTCTCAATAATGCAACCAACTTCTATATCACAGTTGTCAGGCAGTTTTATAATAACAGGCGTTCTTTCGGTATTAAAATTGCGTATTTCATTAAACTCATCCCAGAATCTAACAAGGTTCAGAAAGCATAGTAAGTTATATACAAACAAATCTTTTAAGTTTAACTCTTTGGTTTCTTCGCCTGTACTACCCTTCGTTACAACAAATTCACCGTTTTCTTTTAAAGATAGCCACAAATCCTTTTCTTTATTAATCAATTCGGGCTTATAACTTTTTATAAATTCATTCAGATAAGCTCTGAACGTGCGGGTTTCCCCTATTCCGTTTGTCAGAGTTGAAAATTTGCCTTTGTAGAAATACTTATTATTTTTATAACATGCTAATCTTAAAGGATAATTTTGTTTTTCAAAATCATCAAAACACATAAGAGAACGCTCTTCTGCTGACATATTTAATAACGCACTCATACTAAAAACCAATTTTGCAGGTATGTTGTGCTTTGGGTTTTTGTGGTATTACAATATCACTTTCTGTAAGAGTTGAAATCACTTCAGAAGTAACATCTTCATACTCCATATTAACTAACCTGTTTGCTTGCTCCATTTTGGCTTTTTCAAACACGTTTCTGACAAATCTGCCGTTACCGAAATCGGCAGATTTTTTGCTTTCAATAAATAAATCTTTAAGCTTAACCTTTGCTTCATCCGTAAACTGCATATTAGATTTTTCTGCAGTCAGTTCAGCAATCTGCAAAAGCTCGTCCTCATTATAATCATCAAAAGGTATATAAAAGGCAATTCGTGAACGAAGACCAGGGTTTTTATCTAAAAACCCTTCCATCTTATCGGGATAACCTGCGAAAACAACTACTGTATCTTCACGGTTGTTTTCCATTTCCTGAACGATGGTATTTATTGCTTCATCACCATAAAGACCGTCACGGTCATCCACAAGGGAATACGCCTCATCAATAAACAGAACACTACCCTTTGCTTTTCTGAACATAGCTTTTACAAGCGGTGCAGTCTGACCAACATATTGACCTACAATATCAGCCCTACCCACCTCATACAAATCCCCCTTTGATAAAAGTCCGTTATCCTTCATAATCTGTGCAAAAAGTCTTGCAACAGTTGTTTTAGCTGTTCCGGGATTACCCGTGAAAATCATATGCATAGCCGGTCTGTCGGCAGAAACACCCTTCTCCGCATAAAGCTTTTGAACCTTATAAAAATTAATAGCCTGAGTTATAACTTTTTTTGCGTTATTAAGACCTATAAGCTGCTCAAGCTCTTTTACTGCATCGCCCTTTGGTGCCTCTTTCAACTGCGTTGCTTTAACTGTTTTTATATCTTTATATTGAGGATAAATTTTTGTTTTAAGCTTATGTGAAAGCCATTCATCAAACATATTCTGAAGATTTAATTGATTATAGAAGGTGTTTTCCTGCAATTTATTAAACAAGCTTTTATCTGCCGAAATATTATTCTTTCTTGCAAGCATTTTAAGATACGTTTTAGCTTTTTCACCTGTAACCTTATCCTCCGAAATTTCAACAAAGGAAACTGATTTAAGATTTTCCATAAAAGCATCCTTCATTTTTTCACTTTCTGCAGGCAAGCAGAGAATAGAAAGAACTGTATTTTTATACTTCTCTATCATTTCGCAAACTTCTATAATACTATCCTTGTTTCTTCTGGCAAAGCTACCGTTTCTTCCATCCGTTCCTGAAAACTGAATAACAACAGTACCACCTGTGCAGGA
>JAZUOL010000066.1:0-4005 GCA_045604605.1 Acutalibacteraceae bacterium
AATCTAACCCAAAAACTTTAAACCGTGTGGTCGGTGTTGTTATGATTGTCACGAGCGTCGTGATCTTGGCTGTTAATTATCTTTAATACTATCAAATAAATAAGATTTTTCAAATCAACATAATATTTCGAGTTGTTCATCTGATATTCTTGTATTTGCGGACATAAAAGAGAGCAATGAATTCTGATATGAGATGTAATGCCATGATGTTCACCCAAAAGTGAACCAAAGTCGAAAGCCCTTGAGAAATCAAGGGTTTTCAGCATTTTTTAGTCAATTTTTGGGGTTGTGTTCCCAATGAACCAAAATCGCCATTTTTTAAGAACACTCGGATTTGAACCGGTGAAATCACTGTAAATTAAATATTATAATACATAATACCTGTTTTATCAGGTTATTGCAGATAAATTCCTTTTATGTACATAATATTGAAATTTTCAGATGGGTTCTTTTTATCGTAATATATTGAATTAGATTTTGTTTTGTGATACAATTATCATATCATTCAGCAAGGAGGAGAATGTATGAAAAAGCAACTTAAGCTTATTGTTTGCCTTATGCTTTGCGCGAGCATTCTCCTTTCAGCTTGTCTGATTGAGCATAATACCGAGCATAACTGTATAGGTGAAAACTGTCAGATTTGCCGTGATATTGCACTGCAAAGAGAACTGTTGAAATCTATATTTTTGTGTCTGTTGTGTGACAGTATTTTTATTTGTGTTTCGCATAACACGGTAATTATGTCTTTGTTTGCTGACACAGAAAAGAGAAAGCTCAGCCTTGTTGCAAACAAAGTAAAACTTACAGCTTAATATCTACCTTTTACAGGCTTTGTTAATGTATCGGCACGTGTATACGTGTCTTTTCAGGCGTGTTTTCTACACGCCTTGTCGACATTGGCAGGCCTGTTTTTCGTATCCGAAATTAAACTGAAAGGTAGATAAAAATGATTAAAATTACAGATGTATCAAAGCAGTTCCCTAATGAAACTGCGATTGATTATAACGATATTACATTTGAAAAAGGCAAAAGCTATATGCTTTTAGGCGCTTCCGGTTGTGGCAAATCAACACTGCTCAATATGATTGCGGGTATATTGTCGCCCGAGAAAGGTACCATTGAAATTGCCGGGGAGGATATGACTAAGAAAAGTCAGAAACAGAAAGATAAATTCAGAATTGAAAAAATCGGCTATATTTTTCAGGATTTCAAACTGATTGATGAAATGACCGTAATGGATAACATCAGTATTCTCAGACTTGAAAAGGTTGATATATCAGGTATTGATGATGTCCTTGAGTCTCTTGAAATACTTGATAAGAAAAATAAAAAAGTCAAGCATCTTTCAGGCGGTGAAAAGCAGAGAGTAGCTATTGCAAGAGCTATTGTCAAAAAGCCTGAAATCATCCTTGCCGACGAGCCTACGGGTAATCTTAACTTCTCCATCGGTGAAGCAGTTATAAAGCAGCTTGTTGAAATTTCAAAAGGCAAAACACTTATTGCTGTTACCCACGATGAAAGGCTCGGCAAATATTTCGACTGCACTGTTGATATGAATAAGATGACAGGAGGCAGAAGAGATGTTTAAATTTGCATTTAAAAATATGGCTATAAAAAAAGCCAAGATAATTCTTGTTGTTATTTCTATTGTTATTTCTGCTTGTGTGGGCTTGCTCGCTTATAATGTAGCTCAGCAGGTAGACAGCGGCTTTAAGACAACGGCAGGGTATTATGATATTATTATCGGCCCCTCCGGTTCATCTACTCAACTTGCGATGAACACAATGTTCTTTACAGAAAAGCCGCTCGGCACCATATCTTATGATTATGTTGAGAAACTCGAAAAGGATATGCGTGTAAATAAGGTTGTACCCTTTACGATGGGTGACTCTTATAACGCGGCTAAAATTGTCGGTACTACTGCCGATTTCCTTGATGGTAAGGATATAAAAGATGGCACGATGTTCACCGGAAAGTTCCAGTGTGTTATTGGTGCCGCTGTTGCAGAAAAATACTCGCTTACAGTAGGTTCACAACTTATTACATCACACGGACTCACCGGTGAGGGGCACGCTCACGAAAGCAATCCTCTTGCAGTTGTGGGCATACTGAAAGAAACTAAGACGGCTTATGACAATGTTATTTTCACTCCTATTGAAACTGTTTGGGCAACCCATAATCACAGTGAAGAAAACCACGACGAACACGAAGAGAAAAATCACGAGCACCACGGCGATGTATGTGCAATTCTTGTAAAGAGTAAAAGTTTCAATGCCTATAGTCAGCTTTCTGCAGAGTACGGCGAAAACTCAAAACTTCTCGTTATCAATCCGTCAGAAGTTCTGAGGGAAGTTTTGGAAAATGTCGATATGAGCACCACGATAGTTTACATACTTTGCATAATAATCCTCATAATGAACATCTTTATCATTTCGGTTATCACTCTTCTAAACATGTATGACTCGAAAAAAGAAATTGCACTTATGCGACTTATAGGTATCGGTATGAATAAGATTAATCTTGTATACATCATTCAGAATGGCATCATCGGTCTGATTTCTACAATACTCGCCTTTGCTGCTTCAAGGCTTTGTCTTGTGCTTATGGGTGGTTATGTATCTTCAATGGGCATTGTTCTTGATACGGCAAAAATCTATCCCGTTGAGCTGATGATTATGGCTGTTGTATTTGTCATCAGTGTGCTTCCCACCGTTATCTGTACGGTAAATATGTCTAAAAAGGACGGTGTTTCGCAATGAAAAAAGTAATCGTATTAATTCTTGTTTCCTGTCTTGCTGTGTTCATGTTTGTTTCCTGCAGTAACGATAACGGGGGTGATGAAACTATGGGCAATACCCTGAGTTTCTCTCAGGCTAACAGTGTTGAAGCAATGCAGAAGCTTGACGGTAAGCAGGTAAACATCATTGGCTATATGTCAACCCTTTCACCGATTAACGGCAGTTTTATGTATCTGATGAATCTGCCTTATCAGAGCTGTCCTTTCTGTGTGCCAAACACAACACAACTTTCAAACACAATGGCTGTTTATGCTAAAAGCGGTGACTCTTTTGAGTTTACCGACAGAGCTATAAAAGTTACGGGTACCCTTGAGTTCGGTGACTATACCGATGAATACGGCTATGAATACGGTTACAGAATCAAGGATGCAACCTATACTGAGGTCGATACAAGCGAAATGTCTGACAAGATGAAGTTGTGGCAGCAGCTCGCTTCTACAGAAGTAATAAGTGATGTTTATAATATGTATGAATATATTAACTTTCTTTGCTTTTGGCCCACATACACTGCTGAATTTGAGGGTGGCAAAGACTACCTGTACCCGACAGATGCAATCAATTTTATAGAAACTGAAGGTGCTCAATTTAATTACGGCTATGCTGAAGGCTATTTTGATTCTATGATAAAAACTATCGAAGAAGTAAGCACTACAGATTTTATTACTCTTGTTGAGAATATCAAAAAGGCAAAATCACTTGCAGAACGTGCTTTTGCAGATCTCAAAGCAGAGGAATATGCAACAACTACCGAATACAGCGGTTCATTTGGTGATGGCAGAAGTCAGTATAAGATGAATAATGCTGATACATACGAAAAAGAAATGGAAGCTATTTACAGAGAATTTGCAGAATGGCTTGCTGAGTGGGAGATTTAAACAGAAAAAAATAATGGTTCATTTCAGGGAAGTACCTCCAAAAATCGACATTCTTCGCGAGAAGGATGTCGATTTTTACTTCTTCACTCTTAACTATTCACTCTTCACTAACCTTCGGGTCGATTTTTGGAAGTAATAAGTATTAGTGAGGAGTGAAGAATTTACCTTCGCCAACAAAATTTTTCTTCGGACAAATGTATTATTTCTCCCGTATTTTATTGACAAAGCATTCTCTTTTAAATATAATTAAATTAAATTAAACTCAGGTTTACTTTGAGCTTAACCTCGCGAAAGGAGAAATTATTTGGCTAACATAAGAAGCGAAGCGGAAA
>JAZUOL010000067.1:0-7169 GCA_045604605.1 Acutalibacteraceae bacterium
CCTGCAATATGAGGTGTGATAATTGCGTTGGGGCACCAGAAAAGCGGACTGAAATACGGCATTTTTTCATTTTTAAGAACATCTAAAACTGCAGTTATTGACGGGTGGCAAAGCAAGCTTTTTGCAAGTGCAAATTCATCCACCTGATCGCCTCTGCCCGTGTTTATAAATGTGCTGTGAGGCTTCATAAGGCTGAAGAAATTTTCGTCTAAAATGTTTTTCAGTTCTTTTTTATTTGCAAGGTGATTACTTATAACATCGCATTCTTTAAAAATTGTTTCAAGGTCACACAAGGTAACACCAAGCTCATTTGCCCTATCTTCTTCAACAAACGGGTCATAGGCAAAAACAGAAACATCAAGCGCCTTAAGCTTCTCTGCAACAGCAGAACCGATTGCACCAAGACCGATTAAGCCCACCCTCGCACCATAAGCACCAACACAAGCTTGTGTATGACTTCGGGAATATAACAAAAATGATTTATACCTTTTTGCACCTTGAAAATATCCCTTTAAGGCTAAAACAATCTGAGAAACAGTATATTCTGCAACTGGAACACCATTGGCAGAATACGCGCTGAAAACTCTTATTCCGCAATCGAGAAAAGGTCTTGCAAAATACTGAACTGTTCCTGCGCTATAAAAAACAACCTTAAGGCAAGGAATATATTTTTTTATTTCCTCCTCGGTAAATTGAGGCATTCCCCATGTTGCAAAAGCAATTTCGCAAGTCTTTAAAAATTCTTTGTGGCATTCAATATTACTTTTATCTATTCTCCGAGAAAGCTCACCATATTCACCTATTTTTTTCAAAACGGATGGTGTGTAAACCTTTGAAAAACTACTTTCGCTTTCGCTGAATAATGCGATTTTTATTCTAATCACCTCAATATGCTCTTAATTTCTGAACATCTTTTCTAAAGCTCTTTGCCTTTGAGCCTTTAGTAAATTCAACAATAACAACACCGTTAAAATTCATTGAAATAAACTTTTTAATCAGTTTATCAAGATAATTTTTATCTTTCTTTTTAAAGCGTTGCTCTCTCTTCAAATCACGGTAGCTGACATGAAAATTCTCAATGAAATCAAAGGTCTTTTCAATTCTGTCTATATCATAACCGAACCTTAAATAACGGGACTGAAAATAGGTTTTAAAGCTATCGCAGTTCAAATCGTTTTTTAGCTTCAAAATCGCATCTGTGTTATTATTAAAGGTGTTATCGTGACATTCGGGACAAACGAGAAGATTATACTCTTCTGCCTTACTGCAAAGAATTTTCATTTCTTCTAAAAGCTCATTATATTCGCTTTCTGTAAAATCCTCGCTATTTTTATTAGCAAGCCAGATTCTTACTGAAGAAGCACCCATTTCATTTGCAATTCTACAAACCTCTTCCCACTCTGCTACCGCAGAGCTTCCTGTTCTGTAGTAACTGCCGTAGGAGCTTATTTTAATACTATTTTCATCGCAAAGTTTTTTAGCAAGCTTTGCATCATCAAGGGTTTTAACGTGAACATCTCCACCCCACTCAATAAACTCAACACCTGCATTTTTGGCAATTTCAACTACCGCACTGACAGTTTTATTCCTGAAAGTGACGCTTGCCACCCCGATTTTCAAGCTACCCACCGAATTACACTCTCCTGAAGCTATCTGTTAATACCACAACAATTTTACCATTGATATATAAGAAATGCAACCCGCGAGATTTCGGATTGTAATATAATTTAATATAAATTCAACCTAAGATTTTAAACCCCAATATTAATGGTTATGATCCTGTATACGTCACTTTTACGCGAACAGGTACAGATTCAAAGGGCTTGTCCGTTTCTATATTTTCAGGTGCGTATTTTCTATTGAATTTGAGATTATCAAACTCTAATTCACCTATCAAAAAGGACACTTCCGTGTTGCTTGTAGGTACAGAGGAATTGGGGCACCTTGAAATGATTGGTGCGATTGTTTACCAGCTTACAAGAAACCTTTCGCTTGAAGAAATCAAGAAGAGTGGCTTTGATACCTATTTTGTTGACCATACAACGGGTATTTATCCCACTGCCGCAAGTGGCTTCCCCTATTCCGCAGCTCAAATGCAGTCCAAAGGTGATGTAATAACTGACCTTCACGAAGACCTTGCAGCCGAGCAAAAGGCTCGCACCACTTATGACAATATCCTCCGCCTTGTGGATGACCCGGATGTTCGCGACCCAATAAAATTCCTTCGCGAACGTGAAATCGTACACTATCAAAGGTTTGGTGAATGACTTCGTCTGGCTACTGACAGAATGGATTCCAAGAACTTCTATGCAATTAACCCTGCTTTTGATATGAAGAAACCTAATAAGAGAAGATAAATGTCAAACAGCAAACAGATACTCGTCTGTTTGCTGTTTTTATATAACAATGCTATTAAATGATAATATCAGATTACAGTCTTTTTTCATCCTCTTCTCTTTGCTTTTTGGAGTTGATTGCAAAGGGAATTCCGAAACCAAGACCGCCGCCAACTACAAGACCACCAAGAAGGAAAAGCCACCAAAGAGGATTTTTCTTTTCTTCCTCTTCCTGCTTTTGCGCTTTAACAACCTTCTTTTCAATAATCGTTTTAACATCGTGGGTAAGGGTGTATTCTTTACCGAAGGTATCTTCATAAGTAACTGTTACGGTACCCTTTACCTCTCCTATTTTTTCTGAATCAACAAGAAGGTTTGCGCTTGCTGTTGCACTTTGCTGTGGTTGAATTTCTCCAACAAAGCTACTTCCGCCTGCATCGAGACCATCAATACTGAAATCCACCTTACAGTTATAAAGAACTGTTTTTCCTGTATTCATAAGATTCATGTTAAGGGTTACTGTTTCGTCCTGAACAACCTTAACAGGAAGCTTTGCTCCGTCAAAGGTAAGCTCTGCAGGCTGACGGACCTCAATCCTGAGAATATCATTGGCGCCATAGCCTGAACCGTTTCCATCCTCATACTCGCAAGAGATGTTGAGCTTGTGCTCACCTACCGATGCAGTGTGGATTGCCTTTAGCTCAACAACCCAACTGTAGTATTTACCTGCACCTATAAAGGAAACGTATTTTGTACCCATACCTGTCGGGCGAATTTCATCTGTATCCTCAGAAACAGAAAGCTTTATATTGCTGACAGCCTTTGAGGAATGCATATTTTTTAGAATTACGGTAAGCTTTTTTGTTTCCTCAGGACTGATAAAGCCATCTTCGAGTTCATATGAAACTACCATAAGACGAGGCTGTGAATTATCAACAGGCTCCTCTTTAATTTCAGGATCTTTAACATCCTCTTTTTCGATAACTTTTTTCTCTGTGGTTGGTTCTGTTTTTTGCGTTGTGGGTTCAACCTTTTCAGTTACAGGCTCAGTTTTAGAAGTTTCTGTAACAGGCACCGTCATAGTTATAGATTGTGTTTTGGACTCTGCAGTTGTTTCTGCAGAGCTTTCACCATCCACAGCCAAGCAAGGCATTACACACACCATTAAGCAGAGCATAAATATAAATGATTTTTTCATAATATCACCTGTCACTTTGCGCTTTGCATTTTGAACATAGTACTTTTATAGCTCTCTTATGTTCTCAACAATACTATTTTTCATTTCTTTTCTGATTTTTGAAACCATATTTATCGTGCAGGAGATGAAAAGTAATACTATGCCTATAATCGTTTCAATAAGACTTATCTTAATATCATCAGGTTCGTCACCTATTGATGTAAAAATAAGATAATAAAGACCGTAAAACGTGAAGAACAACACAAATCCTGCTACTGTGCCCCAACCCAATATTGAGGTAATCTGGCGTATATAAGAGTTGTTTATATCCTTCTTAGTTGCACCAACCGCACGAAGGGTTCCTATTTCTTTTTTGCTTTCTCTTATTCGTGCGGTAATTGAATTGTTAACCATACTGCCACAAGCAGTAAAGAAAAGTGCGGCAATTGCAATAATTACAATAAGCGTTGCACGGAAGCTGTTCATTTCTTCCTGCCTTTTTTCATATAAAGATGTAACGCGACCGTTTGTACCTGCTTTAACCCTTGTGAAAAGATTTTGCATTTCATTATCTATTTTCTCGGTACATTCACCGTTAAGGTCAACGCCCACTGCGTGATAATCAACGTTACCGCCCGTAAGCTTATCGAAGCCCTCGGTAGTAGTTATAATCCACGCGTTTTCATAAAACATATTGTAACATAGAGAGCCTTCATAAGTCATAGGCATATTATAAATAATAGAACCTATGTTGACTGTATTCTCGATTTTTTCGTAATCAATAGGCTTTTGATCCTTTGCAAGATGGTAAATATCGCCTTCAAATTCAGGCATTTCATCTGCATATAACCAACCAAGCTTCAACTCCTGACCTACTTTCAAATCACAGGCAGTTTCACTAAGGAAAACATCCTCCTCAACAAAACCGGGATTTTCCTCAAGAGTTGTAGGATATGAGTTTATATAAGAATACTTTTCGGTTTCCTGATAATGACTTACCGTAAGTAAAATGTTTTCCGGAGCTACAAATATTACCTCTTCACCGGAATTAAGCTTATCAACATCAATTTTACCTGAATTCACACTTTCGGAAAGCTCTGCAATCATCTCTTCACTGAAGCCAACTAAATCAACAGGCAATAAATCGCCCTGAATCTGTGCACATTCTCTTACAAAAAGCTCTTCCGCCGCATTTTTGTTTCTATAATCCTTATAATTCTCTTCCGTAACCCATACGTTTTCAATCTGACTAGCGTATTTGGAAGTAAAATAGCAAAGATTGTGCATATATTCAGTAAAGCTTTCTGTCTGCATATAAAGCTTCGTTATTTTCTGTGTACTTATATCCTCAACGTTTTCGTTAAGTAAAATCTCGGTAAGGTTATTTTCACTGAAGCCTCTGAATTCGTTATCGTAGTTTGATAAAAATCCGCTTGCATTGAAATTATCAGCGTTTATAACGTAATCGTGAGTATAAACGGTAAAATCATCTTTAAACCCGTTAACCACAGAAAAACCGATACAGGATATAAACACCGAAACGCACACAATTATACTAGTAATAACACCCTTGCCCTTAAAAAGAGTTATATTCCTTTTAGCAAGAAGCCTTGCTGTATCAAAGCTTTTCTGCGTTTTAATTTTTTTATTTTTAAATTTTCTGCCAAGCTCCGTATTTCTTATTGCCTGCATCGGTGAAATTCTTGATGCAGAAACAAGAGGAATAAATGAAGCTAAAAACACAAAAAGTATACTTATTACTGTACTTACGGGAATTATCCAAAACTCTGGCTCAAACACGTAATTTTCGCCGAAAAACGGCACTATTACAGCTACAATACCTAAAGAAACAATCACACTTACAGGAGCACAAATAAGACAAAGAATAAAGCTCTCTCTGCCGTATATTTTTACAATCTGCCTTTTCGTTGCACCAACACTTCTGAGAAGCCCTATCTGTTTTTTCCGTTCTTTTAAATTTGCGCTGAAAGCGTTAATTATTCCTATATCAGCTACAAGCATAAAAACGAATGATAAAACTGCAAGCAGGACAACGGGAGAAGCGATACCCGAAAAGCTTTCTAAAATATCGTATCTTGCAAGCTGTGATATTTCGAATAACTGAACTTTACCGTTATCATAACCGTAATTTTTAAGATAATTGGAAAACTGCTCATTATACGCCTTTTGATCTATAAATTCACCCGTAGAAACAAACGCCATAACGCAAGCCTTACCTCCGGCAGCTATAACGTAATCATCTGAAACGATTGCAGCAGGAAGTTGCTGATAATAAAGAACTGCTAAATTTTCAATATTAGGTCTTTTGTTTTCCATTATACCCGTAAGAACAAAGCTTTCTTTTTGAGCTTCTTTGGAAAACCCTTCCCCCTTTTTCACAAACATATCAAGAGTCAAGGTATCGCCAATTTTTGCATCAAGTCCTATACGAACAAGAGCTTCTTCCTCAACGGCAATTTCGTTTTTCTTTGCAGGCAATTTTCCCTCTTTGAGTTGAATATACATATCCCTTGAAGCATCATCAAAGCTTGCAAAGGAAAAACCGCTACCCTCTTCAGAGTTTGGGTCAGAAAGGTAACCGTAAACCTCTGCGTAGCCTACCGAACGAAAGCTTTTTTCAAGGCTTTCCTGTAATCTTTCATTTCCCGTTATATCGGGCAGAATTATCTCACTTGAGCCATACAAAAAATTCCTTGTAGCCTCTGCAGAAGAAAGTGAGCTTGAGATAAGAAATGGCACACTCGCAGAAAACACCATAGAAAGAATGATACCGATAATAAGCAAGGTATATTGCTTTTTCCTGTGTTTCAGGTTACCAAACGCAAGACTATTAAGTGTTAATTTTTTCTTTTTCATAAAATCACCTATTAATTAGCTGTTAGCAAATAGCAGATAGCTGACAGCTAATTGCTATTTGCTAATTGCTATTTGCTATTTGCTATTTGCTATTTGCTATTTGTTTATTGCTTTTTACTGTCTTCAACAACAGCACCGACTTCGATTCTGATAACTCTGTCTGCCTGCTCGGCAACGTGCAAATCGTGGGTAACAAGAATAAGAGTTACGCATAATTCCTTACTTACATATTTAAGTAGGGACAGCACCTCTCTACCGCTTTTACCATCAAGGTTACCTGTAGGCTCATCAGCAAAAAGGATTGATGGTTTATTTGCAAGTGCTCTTGCAATAGCAATTCTCTGTTGCTGACCGCCTGAAAGAGCAGACGGAAGATGTGAAACTCTGTCTTCAATGCCGAGAATATCAATAATTTTCTTCAGATACTCTTCATCGGGTTTCTTTTTATCAAGCATAATGGGAAGTAAAATATTTTCGTATCCTGTTAATTCTTCCACAAGGTTATATGCCTGGAAAACGAAGCCAAAACGTCTTCTTCTGAGAATCGAAAGCTGGTTATCGTTGTAGTTTTTAAGGCTTTCGTTATTATAAATAACCTCGCCTGAGGTTGCATTTTCAAGACTGCTTAAAACGTGCAAGAAGGTTGACTTACCTGAACCTGAAGGACCTGTTATTGCACAGAACTCTCCTTTTTCAAATTCCAATGACACATCGTTAAGTGCCACAACTGTATTTTCACCACTTAAATATTCCTTTGTGAGATTTTTGCATTCGATAAT
>JAZUOL010000068.1:0-44601 GCA_045604605.1 Acutalibacteraceae bacterium
ATCACTCAGCAATATGAACAGCGACCAGAAGGTTGTTGGTACAGTATTGAACGTGACTAACACAGAGATACAGGTTGATATCGGCAGGAAGCAAACAGGCTATATTCCCTACAGCGAATACAGCAACGACCCGTCCGCAGATCCCAAAGCAGAACTCAAAGTCGGCGATGAACTTAACCTTATCATCATGAAAACCAACGATGTGGAAGGCTTCACAATGCTTTCCAAAAAACGTTATGATGCTATTGCAGCATGGGACAAAGTTGTTTCTGCTGAAGGCACAGACGAAGTTCTTGAAGGTGTTGTTACTGAAGTTGTTCGCGGTGGCGTTATTGTTGTTTCCAACAACGCTCGTCTTTTTATCCCCGCATCTCTTGCAACTGCAAGCCGTAACGATAAGCTTGAAGACCTTGTAAAGAAAACAGTTAAATTCAAAGTTATTGAAGTTAACAAGCAGAGAAGAAGAGCAGTTGGCTCTATCCGTGCTGTACTTAAAGACGAAAGAAAAGCAGCAGAAGAAAAATTCTGGGCAGAAGCAACTGAAGGCGAAGTTCGTAAGGGTGTTGTTAAATCTCTTATGAAATTTGGTGCTTTCGTTGACATCGGTGGCGTTGACGGTATGATTCACGTTTCCGAGCTCTCATGGAACAGAATTAAGGATCCTTCAGAGGTGGTTTCTGTTGGTGATGAGGTTGAGGTTACAATCAAATCTCTTAACCCCGAAAAGAAACAGATTGCTCTCGGCTATAAGAAGCTTGAGGACAACCCCTGGGAAATCTTCAAATCAAAATATGCGGTTGATTCTGTAGCAGAAGTTGAAATTGCTAACTTCACAGATTTCGGTGCATTTGCTCACATCATTCCCGCTGTTGATGGTCTTATTCACATTTCACAGATTGCTAACAAGCACGTTGCAAAACCTGCTGATGTTCTTAAAATCGGTGAAAAGGTTGAAGCAAAGATTACAGAAATCGATGAAGAAAGAAAGAGAGTTAGCCTTTCAATCCGCGCTCTTCTCCCTGTAGAAGAAGCTGCAGAGGAAGTTGCAGAAGCTCCTGCTGAAGAAGCAGTTGAAGCTCCCGCTGAAGAAGTTGCTTCAGAAGAATAATCAAATTTACGCCGTCCGCTTTTCTTTAAAGTGGACGGTTTTTATAAGAGCGAGGGTGTAGATATGTATTGTGATAATTGCCATAGACAAAGTCCGGATAATTTTGTGAATTGTCCATATTGTTCTGCCCCTTTAAAAAGCAATAAACGCAAAAAACCTCAGAAATTTGTAAAGAAAAGTGAACGAAAAAAAACTGTTTCTTTTAAGACTACGGTAATAATAACTGTTGCGGTTGCTTTTGTTCTTGCTGTTAGTGCTGTTGTAACAGGTGTGCTTACAGGTTCAAAGCCTGATGCAACTATTAAAAATATGGTGACAGCTATAGAAACCAATGATGCTGAACTTTATTTCTCTCTTTATGATGAGCAGATAGTTGAGTATTATAAAGAGAATTGGTATTACGGAGAGGATGAAACATTTGATGCTGTAACAAAACCTCTTCGTGAAAGTCGTGATTTTTATAGTTCAAAATGCGGTGATGACTTTACTTTGAGCTATAAAATTGCTGATATCACAGAAATAACAGGAGATAAATTAGAAGTTTATAAAGATTCTTTGGTTAGTTCGTTCAGTTATGAAAAAATCCCCGGTAAAATGGCATTTATAGATTTTGAGATAGAAGCCAAAGGCGAAAAGGGGACATATAAAAGTGTTTACGAAAACTTTCTGTGCATTCAAATGAGCGGAAGATGGTATATTCAACCTGCCGCAACGGATGTTTTGAAGAATGATGTTGAACAGAATTAAAATGGCAGAGTGTGTGAACTCTGTCATTTTTTGTCCAAAAATTAAAAAATAATGCGATTTTAGAAAAATTCTGTGTTTTATACAAAAAAAACACAAAAAACAAAAAAATATTTGACAAATTAACAAAAATGCTGTATAGTATAGCATAAGAGTAAAATGATTTATGGTTGAGGTGGTTTGTTGAGTTTCAGTGATTACAAGGAGTTATCTTCTTTAAGTAATGAAGAACTTGTGAAACTTTCTCAAACCGGTAACGAACAAGCCCGCTCAGTTTTATCTGCTCGATTTCTCAATACACGCGGTGCAGGTGTGAGTATATCTTATCTTGATTCGGATGATTTTGTTCAAGAGGGTATGTTGGGTTTTCTAAGAGCCGTTGAAACCTATGATTTTTCTCGTGGTGTACCTTTTGAAGCATATGCATTTAAATGTATGCAGAACAGTATCAGATCTGCTGCAGGTGTTTCCAGAATGGAAATCCCCATGGGAATGAGTTCGGAGATTCCTGAGGTAACTGATAGAGATGAGGACCCGTTAAAACAAATTTTAGTAGGGGAGCATCTCAACGAAGTTTTAAGTGCATGTGAAGTAACGCTTTCGGATGTGGAAAAAACAGTTGTGTTTTTCAGAGCAGGCGGTATGTCCTATGAGGAGATAGGCAAAAGACTGAATATGTCTGAAAAATCTGTTGATAATGCTCTTCAAAGAGCAAGAAAAAAATTAAAAAGTGTGTGCTCTGATTAATAATCAGTTTACATAAATATGTCCTCTTAGCTCAAAAAGCAGAGCGTTGTAAAAGTAGCGGAGTTACTCCGAAACTCAAAGGTGGCGGTGCAATTCCGTTAGAGGGCAACATCATATTTCAAGCGAGGTAGCAAAAATGTACGAAGACAAAACACTCGTATGCAAAGAGTGCGGCAATGTATTTATTTTCACAGGCGGTGAACAGGAGTTCTATGCTGAAAAAGGTTTGGTTAATGAGCCCAAGAGCTGTAAAGCTTGCCGTGACGCTCGTAAACAGGCTATGAGAGGCGAACGTGAAAAATTCACAACAGTTTGTGCAGAATGTGGCGGAGTTGCAGAAGTTTACTTCAAACCCCGTGAGGATCGTCCTGTTTATTGCAGTGAGTGCTACAGCAAGAAAAAAGAAGCAGAGGCTTAATTATTTTAATATAATATTTAGGTGTCTAACCCTGCGGTTTTTACCGTAGGGATTCTTTTTGTGTTGAATTTGTAGCGTTATTATTGTATAATATAAATATATATTTTATTTCGGGGGAATAGTTATGAAGCAGTTTATTTCTTTGATGCTTTCAATTATAATGCTTTTCACAATGTTTTCTGTTGTGGGAAGCGCTGTTGAAGGACCTTTGGTTGCGGGTGTTGTTTACGACATTCACAATGAAGAGTTTTATTGGGAGTTATCTGAAGAAGGCGGAACACTTACAATTAGCGGAAATGGATATATGATGGATGTGGGTGACGAACCGGAATGGCTTTCATATAGCTTTACTAAACTCGTTATAAGCGATGGTATTGGCGATGTTCCTGAAAAGGCATTTGCAGGTGCTGATGATCTGGAAGTTGTAGAACTTGCAGATTCCGTTGATGTTATTCGTAGCAATGCATTTAACGGATGTCAAAAACTTAAGAAAGTGAAATTTTCTGATGTTTCGGTTATTGAAAGTAAAGCTTTTTATGGTTGTGTGTCGTTTAAAGATATAAAGCTTTCAAAGAAAATAGAAGCAATCGGTGATTATGCTTTTGGTTATTATACCGATAAAGATAATGATAAAAATTATGAAAAAATATCTGATGTGTCGATTTATGCACTCTCAGGTACAGTAGCTCATGACTATGCCTCATTAAACAATATAAACTACATTGATACCAGGGATTATTCAGATTATTTCACTTATAAAAAATTAGAGGATGATACTATTGCCCTGACATCTTTTAAGGAGTGTCCTTACTCTGCAGATATAACAATTCCCGAAAAAATTGACGGTTACGATGTTTCTCGTCTTGGTAGCTATCTTTTTGAAAATTCTGATGTTAAATCAGTTATCATTCCTAAAACTGTAACCAAGATTTATTCAACCACATTTGAAAATGCGGATGAATTAAAGAAGATTATTTGCCGAGATAACAGCAATTATGCTACTAAAAGTGGCGCTCTTTACAGTAAGGATTATGAAAAGCTCATCAAAGTGCCCGAAGGAAAAACAATGCTTGATGAATTTCCGAAAGCACTCGAGGATATCGGGGTTAATGCTTTTAAAAACTCAGGTATTACCGATTTGAAGCTTCCTAAAACAATAAAAACAATCGGGGATTCAGCTTTTGCATATTCTTCTTTGATAGAAATAACACTACCTTATGGTCTGGAAAAAATAGGAAAGTTAGCCTTCTGTGGTTCAGAGTTGAAAGAAGTTATTATTCCCGTAACTGTTGAAGGTATAGGGAAAAAGGCTTTTGGTTATAATGCAATAAATGACGAGGATTTTGTAAAAATTCAGGATTTTAAAATTCAGGGAAAAAATAATACTGCCGCAGAAGAGTATGCTGATAATAATGGTTTTGCTTTTGAAGATGTTTCACCATCACAACCAAAAATTAAAAATACTCATATAGGTAAAACGGCTATAACACTTTTCTGGGAAAAGGTCAGCAATGTTAAATATTATGAAATTTACAGAAAAACAGCAGATAGCGATTTTGATAAAATCGCAACTGTTAAAAGCTCTGAAGATGCTGTATATGTAGATTTTGACGTAAAAAATAATGTAACATATACATATAGCATTGTTTCGGTAAACGGCAATATGAAAAGCTCTGCAAATAAGAGTGTGGATGTTAAATTTATAAAATTATCTGTTCCGCAGCTTGTTAGTGCGAATATGAGCAATAAAGGTATCCGCGTTGAGTGGGAGAGCGTTTCAGGTGCGCAGGGATATATTATTTGCCGTAAGCTTAAAAACGGAAGCTGGAAAGAAATTGCCGAAGTTAACGATAAGACCAATGTTTATGAAGATGTAACCTGTCAAAGCGGAGAAACTTATTGTTATACAGTAAAGGCATATAAAAACACCGTAGAAAGTGGTTGCGATTATGACGGAGTCAGCGCAATGTACTTAGGAATTCCCAAACTCCAAAAAGCCGAAAACGTAGCCAAAGGCATTAAACTAACCTGGAAAAAAGTTGAAGGTGCGAATGGTTACATAATCGGAAGAAAAACAAGCTCAACCGATTGGACTAAAATTGCACAAATTGACGATGTAAGCTATTACATCGATAAAACCGCGAAAGCAGGCTCAACATATACTTATACCGTTGTACCTGTTAATGACAATGTAAAAGGTTTCTATGATGAAGATGGCATAACATACAGAAGAATTTCAAGAGTTGTTACAAAAGGTGCAACTAATACCGCAGATGGCGTGAAAATAGTATGGGAGCCTGTTTCTAAATGTTCAGGCTACAGAGTTTACAGAAAAACCGAAGATGGTAGCTGGAAGCGTATAGCAACCATTAAGGGTGCAATAAAATCATATTATATAGATAAAAAAGCAAAGAGCGGAATTAAATATGACTATATGGTAAAAGCATATAGTGGCGCTTATGTAAGCGCATACACAGACGTGTCACGTTACTATCTTGAAGCTCCTGAGCTTTTAAGCGCTAAAAGTGGTAAATCAGGTGTAACTGCAAAATGGGAAACTGTGGACGGTGCAACCGGTTATTACATTTACAGAAAAACAGGTAATGGTGATTTTGAAAAAATTGCTACTGCTAAGGGTGAAAGCAAGTCGTCGTATGTTGATAAATCTGCTAAAAATGGAAAAACTTATACTTATAAGATTAAAGCCTATTACAGTAAAACAACAAGCGCATATTCCAATACAAAAAAAGTAACAGATAAATATTAAGAAAAAAGGCATCGCTTCAATAAAGCGGTGCCTTTTTCAGTGTCAATTCAGAAGTAGCAAGTGGGGGATTGTGTTTAAGGGTAAAGCTTCTGTGTCGTTGCATAGTTGCATTGAGGGTATTCTACCTCTTTACCTAAACAGTTAATTGTAAATAGATTGGGTATCGCCATAAGAGCATTGCAGATATCTGCAAATTCCCAGATGATTTCAGGTGGATTAACACTACCTATAAAAATAAGAATAATATAAAAAAACTTGTATAGCTTTGTGTGTTTTTTGCCAAAAAGATAATTAAAGCTTTTTTCACCATAAAATGAGCAGCTTGCAAGAGAGGTGAATGCAAAAACTGCAGTGAGCAGAGAAATGCCTTGTTTGCCGATTTTGCCTATGGAAGAATATGCGGTAATTGATAGATATGCTCCGTAAAGCTGAGAATAAGATTTATTTGTGCTTACGAGAATAACAAGAGCTGTAATTGTACATAAAAAAACGGTATCAATGAAAACCTCAAGCATTGCCCACATACCTTGAGTTTTCTCTTCTTGGTTATTGCTTTCGGAGTGAATGAGGGTAGAGGAGCCAAGTCCCGCTTCGTTTGAAAAAACACCTCTTGAAATTCCGTAGCGCATAGCTTTAAACATACCATATCCGTTTATGGCTTTGATAGAAAATGCATCTTTAAAGATTAACAAAATGCAAGGAATAATATTGCTTTTAAATTTCATTAAAACCCCAAAAGAAAGAATTAAATAAGCAATTGTCATAAACGGAACGGCTATTGTGCCGAACTTTGCAATTCTTTTAACACCACCCATAATTATAAAAAAGCATAAAAAAGCTATACATATTCCAATAACATATTTATTGGCATTAAAGCCCGTAGCAAGAGATTCTGAAATTGAATTGCTCTGGGTTAAATTCCCCATGCCAATAGCAGAAAACAAAGAGAAAAAAGCATAAATCTTAGCAAGACCTTTCATTTTTATACCATTTTCTATGTATGAAAATGCACCACCTTGGAAAACACCGTATTTATCTTTTTTTCTATATCGAACACCTAAAAAGTTTTCAGCATAGGCAGTCATCATTGAAAGAAATGCTGAAATCCACATCCAGAAAACCGTACCAGGTCCTCCTGAGTAAATTGCAGTTGCAACTCCTACGATGTTGCCTGTACCGATGCATGCACCAAGAACAGAACAAAAAGCGCCAAATTGAGAAATACCATTGTTTTCTGTTTTGGAAAACATCTTGAAAAGAGTTTCCTTAAGCATTGTAAAGAAACCCCGTATCTGAAAAAACTTACTGCTCAACGAAAATCGCAAAGCAGTAAAAATGAAAACCAAAAGCATGGGCGGACCCCACACAACAGAGCCAACAGCACTAAAAAATCTTTCCATAAAACCTCTCTTTTCTTTGACAAATAGAAAAATCAGTATATAATATACTATTGTAATTTAAGATTTTTATTCTTGAAAGGATATTGGAATGGCTCGTGATTTAACAAAGGGTAGCGTAAATAAGGTGCTTTTGCAATTTACTCTTCCTCTTTTTATAAGTGTTGTTTTTCAACAGTTTTATAGTATTGCCGATAGCCTTATCGCAGGTCGCTTCGCAGGTGAGGACGCCCTTGCGGCAGTTGGCGCATCATACCCTATAACCAATATTTTCAATGCAGTTGGTTTTGGTTGCAATATCGGTTGTAGTGTTGTTATATCTCAGCTTTTTGGGGCAGGGGAATATAAAAAGGTGAAAACCGCCATATCAACTGCCTTGATTTCAGGCTTCGTTTTAAGTAGCGTGCTTACAATTGGCGGAATTATCTTTACACCTGCCCTTATGACTGCTATTGATACACCTGAAAACATTTTCGATGCTTCTGCCTTGTATCTGAAAATATATGTTGGTGGTTTCGTATTTCTTTTTATTTACAACATAGTAAACAGTGTTTTCACCGCCTTGGGTGATTCTAAAAGACCTTTATATTTCCTGATTTTCTCCTCGGTTTTCAATGTTGCTCTCGATTACATTTTTGTTGTTTTCTTAAAAATGGGTGTAGCAGGTGTTGCCTGGGCAACCTTTATTGCCCAAGGGCTTGCCGGAGTTTTATCTTTTGCTTCATTATTTAACAATTTGAAAAAAATGCTTGTAAAAGAAAAAACAGATTTATTTTCATTCCCGTTGTTAAAGGAAATTGCACGAATATCAATACCCAGCGTGCTTCAACAAAGCTTTGTTTCCGTTGGTAATGTTTTTATTCAGAAGCTCATAAATGGCTATGGCTCATCAGTAATTGCTGGATTCTCTGCGGCAATGAAGCTTAATACATTCACCACAAAGGCTCTTTATACCTTCGGAAATAGTGTTTCGAGCTTTACTGCACAGAATTTCGGTGCAAAAAAACACTCTCGCATAAGAGAGGGTATGAAATACGGAACGATTATGGTAGTTGTTACCGGTGTGGTAATAGCGGTTTTGTATCTTATTTTTAATGTTCAGCTTATTGAATTGTTTGTTGAAGGTAGCGGTAGCGCAGATACAATTGAGTCGGGCTCAATGTTTCTTAAAATTGTTTCGCCCTTCTATGCCTTTATCGGAATTAAGCTTGTTTGTGACGGAGTTTTAAGAGGCACAGGCTCAATGAAGCTGTTTATGGTAGCAACCTTTACAGATTTAGTTTTAAGGGTGGTTCTTTCCTTTGTGCTTTCACCAATCTTTGGTTATATGGGTATCTGGTGGTCCTGGCCTATCGGTTGGGTGGTTGCAAACATTTTATCATTTATATTCTATTTGTATACAATGAAAAAACTTACAAAAAAATCTGTGTAGCAAACACTACACAGATTTTTTTAATTCTGTTTACGAACGATTCTGTATTCATCATCCGCCCTGAAATAAGGGCAAGCATCATTTGAGGAGGTAAGGAATTTTAAGTATTCATCCTCGTCCAATTCTATGTCGCAGAAATATTCCTCTAAGTCTTCGTCGTATCTGTAATTTTCACACATATCGCACATTGCCATAAAATAACCTCATTTGTGATATTTTCCGTTATTGTTAATTTGACATGCTCTGTAAATCTGTTCAAGGAGCATAACCCTCATAAGCTGATGAGGGAATGTCATAGGAGAAAAAGAAAGTTTAAAATCTGAAAGCTTCTTAATATCCTGAGAAAGACCAAAAGAACTGCCGATAATAAAAACAATATTGCTTTTGCCGTTGAGAGTGGCATCATTTATAGCTTTAGCGAAATTTTCACTTGATTTTTCTTTGCCTTCGATACATAAAGAAAAAACGTAACTATTATTGGGGATTTTCTTTTTTATTTCCTCCGCCTCTTTTGAAAGCGCGATGTCAATTTCTGTTTGTGAAGGATTTTCGGAAAGTCTTATAGGATTAAGTTCAATAATATTCAGTTTTCCGTAAGCGGAAATTCTTTTGGAATATTCGCTTACGGCATCTTTTAGATAATTTTCTTTAAGTTTGCCCAAGGCAATAACAGTTATATTCATTATTCAAGTCCTAAATACGGTGCGGGATTAATTCTGTTACCGTTAATTCTAACTTCAAAGTGAAGGTGAGCACCAAAAGAATAGCCTGTGTTACCAACACGACCTATTGCCTGACCTTTTGTAACCTGGTCACCTTCATTTACCATAAGGGAATTATCAAGCATATGGGCATAAAGGGTTTCAACACCGTTACCATGGTCAATTACCACATAGTTACCGTAACCGCCGGTGCTCCAACCGGCTTCTGTAACGGTACCGGATGCACCTGCAACAACAAGAGATCCGGATGCACTGGCACCTGAAATATCAATACCTCTGTGGTAACCGAGGCTTCTGTATCCGAAGGGGGATGTAACTGTAAATAATCCCACAACCGGCCAGCAGAAATAACCTGTTGTCTGTAATACAGAATAGGTGCCTAAAGATAGGCTTTCTGCACGAATTCCGCGTTCAACAATCTGAGAAATGGGTGTCTTGAGAGGTACGCTCATCAATTGTTCAGCAGAAACTTTTTTATCACCGATATATGTTACAAGGTCAATGGCATATGCAGTACCGTCTGTACCGTTTCTGCGTATTCTTTTGTCTCCTATAAAGAGGGTGTTAGTCTGTATTTCTACAGTATCATATTCAACTGTTTCAATAGTCTTTTCGCAATCTGCATGGCAAATGCGAAGAGGATCAAGAATCTTCAGGTTAAGCTCTAATTGTTCTGTTGACCAGATTTTTTCGTCCTTGGGGTTGTAAAAAGCATCAGTAAATGTTATTTCCTGAGCGAAGGCAACAGATGATTTCGGGTATTTGTTTTGTGCTTTTTCAAGTTGATTAAAAAAGATTTCTCTTGCTTCCTGCCTGTTTCTTACTGCGCAGAAAAATTCGCCGTCAATATGAATTTCCGTGATTTTAACAAGCTCGGGATTAATTGCTTTTATCAGTTCCTCCGATAAAATAGAACTGCTTTTTATGTTGTAAGGCTCTGTTTTAACCTTTTGAGTTTCAAAAGCTTTGTTGGCAGTTAATCCTAAGTAGTTGAGAGCTAAAGCATTTGCAAGGTCTGCATCATTCTGCGTTGGTGCATAACCGATTGTTTCGCCATTCATTTTGAGAGCAATAGCATCTGTTTTGCTGTCTGTTGAAATAATGTAAATAACAGAAATTGTTAAAACAGCAAAAATCACAATAAAAGAAATACTTCTTTTGAAAAAGGTTTTCGCAGAGGTGAATGAAGCTCTGTTAAATTTAAAAAGCTTTTGTAATAATTTGAAAATCAACCTGAAAAATCCTGTAAAAAGATTTGTTACAAGAATACCCAGGTTTGTTATATAAACATAAAGTGTTTTTAATAATAAACTCATATATACTCACTTTCAAAAATAGATGTTATAAATATATCATATTTTATATTTATAAACAAGAGATATAAACAAAGTTTACAAATAATTATAAAAACAAGGTACTCCTAAGAGTACCCTGCAACATTTAAATTTTATCACCGAAAACATCAGACTCTATGTAGTCAACTCCAAGCGCACGACAGTAATTGAGAACAGTAATATCGTTAGCTGTCCATACACCAACTTTTAAGCCTTTATCGTGGAATTCTTTAACCATTTTAGGTGTAGTAACTTTCCATTCTGCGTCAATATCAAAGCCGTAATCGATACATTTATGATAGTCACCGCAGTTTTTGCCATAGGTAAGCATAATTTGTAAATCGGGGAATGCTTCATGCGTTTTAATAAGGTTTTCAAATTCAAATGACTGAAGAGAGCATTTCTTTAAATCATAAATTTCGTCTGCCATAGTAAAAAGACGTTTGATATCTTCATCAGAGAATTCACCTTTAAGTTCAATAAAGCAAATCATATTTGCATCGCGGCAAATTTCAAGATAGCGTTGGAAAGTACAGATGTAAACAATTTCATCGGATTTGTCGTTGTAAAGGGCCTTCTTTGAAAGTTCTTCATAAGTTGAATCTGCAACGATTAATTCTGTACCATCAAAGAATTTTGCTTCATCATTGTGATTAACAACGAAGACACCGTCCTTTGTTATTCTGACATCAGTTTCAATACCGCCCGAGCCATTTTTAACGGCACTTAAAAATGCAGCCTCTGTGTTTCCGGGGTGCTTGCCACTATGACCTCTGTGAGCAATCATACAGATGTCCTTGTGCTGGTCTTTATTAAAAAAATGAGTGGCGATAGCACTTGCGGCAATGCCACCTAAATAAAGTAAAGCTTTGGTTGATTTTTTCATAATAGAACTCCTATAATTGTTATGATAATATATAGAATTATTATATAAAACTGTATCGGTTTTTGTCAACGAAAACACAATTATTTTTACTATTGTTTATTTTTGAAATATATGGTATTATATACTATAGATTTCTATTGTGGGTGGTTTTATGAAAAACTCAGAAATAAATATCAGAGATCCCTTCGTTTTAAAATATAACGAAAAATATTATATGTACGGAACAAGGGCGGCAAATTTTGGTGTTAAGACTGGTGGCTTTGATGTATATGTAGGTACAGATTTAGAGAATTGGTCGGAGCCTGTAGAGGTTTTTAATTCTGAAAAACATGGCTATAATTCCGGTGTTAACTGGGCACCTGAGGTTCACGAATTTGGCGGAAAATTCTATATGTTTGCAACCTTTACAAAGCCTAATGGTTTGCGAGGAACATATATTTTGAAAAGTGATTTGCCGGATAGTCAGTTTACGCCTGCTTCTGATGGTGCGGTTACGCCTTGGGAATGGGAGTGCCTCGACGGTACTTTATATGTTGAAAACGGAAAACCTTATTGCGTTTTTTGTCATGAGCACACACAAATTCTTGATGGTACAATTTGTTTTGTTGAGTTAAAGCCTGATTTTTCCGGTAGCATAGGTGAGCCTAAAGAGCTTTTTGCAGCAAGTTCATTTTTAAATCGTGAAGCATCTGAAGAATGTCATAATGTTACAGATGGTCCCTTCCTTTATAAAAAGGAAAACGGAAAGCTCATTATGATATGGTCAACGTGCGGAGATGGTTACATGCAATGCGTTGCCGCTTCTGATAATAATTCGATTTTCGGGAAATGGTCCCATCTTAAACCTATTTTTGATGATGATGGCGGTCATGGTATGATTTTCAAGGATTTTGAGGGCGATCTTAAGTTAACTTTGCATTGTCCGAATATATCTTATAAAGAGAGACCTGAGTTTTTTAGTATAAAAGAAACGGAAGATTCTGTGATAATAGATCACAATTGACAGAGGAGCATCAGTAAATAATGAAAAGTTATTTTGATATTATTTCTTTGAATTTCAAAGAACACAAAGAAAATATTCATCAAATAATGAAATTATCAATAGCAGATTTGAAAAAGACTTATAACGGTTCTGCTTTAGGATGGGCATGGGCGGTTATAAAACCTGTTTTTACAATTTTTGTTTATTGGTTTGCTATTTCTATTGGTCTTAGAAGTGGTAAGGATGTAGGGGAGTATCCTTTTATACTTTGGCTTGTTGCAGGAATGGTTTCCTGGTTTTTTATGGGTGATGCCATAACAGGAGGAACAACTTGTATAAGGCGCTACAGTTATCTTGTAACAAAAATGAAATATCCCATAATGACTATACCGACTTTCACTAATATTTCAAATTTAATTGTTCACATAATTCTCGTTGCAGTTGTTATAGTCCTTTTCTGGGTTATGGGGTATCCGCCAACAATTTATTTGGTTCAGTTGCCCTTTTATATGCTTCTGATGTTTATTTTCTTTAATTCTTGGGCGCTTTTTGCAGGTCTTGTATCAGCAATAGGAAAAGACTTTGCCAACCTGGTAAAATCTCTTAATATTGCAGTTTTCTGGCTTTCCGGTATTCTCTGGAATATAGAAAACGTTGCTGATAATAAAGTTCTCAATACGGTTCTGATGCTCAATCCCGTAACATTTATTTGCTACGGTTATAGGAATTGCTTTATTAATCACGTTTGGTTTTTTGAGCAACCCAAAAGACTTTTGTTTTTCCTTTGTTGGTATTTGGTGCTCGGCTTCTTATCTGTCTGGGCATATAAAAAACTCCGCAAAGAAATTCCTGATGTTCTTTGATAGGGGGTTGTATGAATATGAAAGATACAGTAATTAAATTTGATAAAGTCACAAAGATTTATAAACTTTATTCCAGCACAAGAAAAAGACTCCTTGCCATTTTCTTTAAAAATATAAAATATAAAGAAAAAAAGGCAGTTAATGAAGTCAGCTTCGAAATTAAAAGAGGAGAGTCGGTTGCTCTTTTCGGAAAAAATGGTGCAGGTAAATCAACCGTTCTCAAGATGATAACAGGTGTTACCTTCCCTACAAGCGGAGAAATTCTTGTCAATGGTCGTGTCAGTGCACTTTTAGAGCTGACAAGCGGTTTTGACCAGGAGTTTTCAGGAAGAGAGAACATTTATCTGAAGGGTCACATTCTAGGTCTTTCTGATAAAGAGATAAAAGAGCTTGAGGATACAATTATTGATTTCTCTGAATTAGAGGACTATATTGATCAACCTGTCCGTACTTATTCAAGCGGTATGAAATCCCGATTGGGTTTTGCTATAAATGTTAATATCAAACCGGAGATCCTTATTGTTGACGAAGCTTTGAGCGTTGGAGACAATGCTTTTAAAATTAAATGTAAAGAGAAAATCAATCAGATTATCGAGAAGGATAATGTAACTCTTCTTTTTGTTACTCACCAGACTGCTGTTGCAGAAGAATTCTGCACAAGAGGTATCGTTATGAAAAACGGTAAGCTTCTTTTTGATGGCGAGGTGCACGAAGCTTCCGAATACTATAAAAAGAAATACAATATTAAAAAGAAAAAATAAAAAATGAAGCCCGATTCGCTGAGAATCAGGCTTCGTTTTTTATATTATTTCATTACAATATCGGCATAAACAGGGTAGTGATCAGAAACGAAACGACCATCAATTCCCTCTGTAACAACCTTGTATGAAAGTGCTTCAAACTTGTTGTTAATCATAACATAGTCTATAACATCATCAGCATGTCTTTCGGGCTTTGTGTCGTGGTATGTGCAGTAGTTCATTGTGTCGGGAGCAAGCTTCTTTGTATCATTAAGAACGCCTGAGTCGATGAATTGATTATAGTTGTCGCTACCTTCTTTAACGTTCATATCTGCTGTGAAAACAACGGGAATGTTTTTGAATTCCTTTGCTTTATTAACGATTAAATCAACGCTGTTCTTTCTTGCGGCAATACCAACATGGTCGAAGTGGCTGTTTAGGTGAGCATATTTTTCACCGGTCTCTTTATTTTTGAGTACTACCCAGGTGCAAACGCGCCTGCAAGCTGCATCCCAACCAAAAGAAACTTTATCGGGAGTCTCAGAAAGCCAGAAAGTTCCGCTGTCTACAACCTTGTATTTGTCTTTAAGATAGAAGATTGCAGAGTATTCACCCTCGTTATCGCCATCGTCACGGCCAACACCAACATAAGCATATTTCTCGCCAACAGTTTCTTTAAGAGTAGCCATCCATTCGGGTGTTGCTTCCTGAACACCGATTGAATCTGCTTCGCTTTCGAGCATAGTCTGTGAAACAATGCCGATTCTGTCTTCCCAAGTGTCGCTACCAACATTAGCACAACGAATGTTAAAACTCATAATTCTCATTTCAATTTCCTCCTTGGGCTCAAATCCTTGAATTACCTTGTTATCGGGTTTGTTTGAAATAATTCCGAACAGAGATGTAAGCATAGTGATAAATGCCATAACAATGGAGCCTATGCTTGATGCAAAAGCTGCTGACATAAGAAAACCTCCCAAAAATAATATTATAAATATAATAACATAATTTGGAAAAGTGTCAATATTAAAGTTGCCAGTTACCAGTCGCCAGATGCCGGAATAATAAAAAACATCGCCTCGTATGAAGCGATGCTTTTTATTTATCTATCTATTAGTCTTTAAGGAACTCTTTAACACTACCTGTTACGCCTGCAAGGTTCTGTAAATCGGAGGGAACAATGATTTTTGTTGCCTGACCATCTGCAGCCTTTTCGAAAGCTTCCATACCTTTAAGAGAAATGTATTCTTTAGAGGGAGAGGCCTCGTTAATCATTCTGATACCTTCTGCCTGAGCCTTCTGAATAGCGATGATAGCATTTGCTTCACCCTCTGCTTCACGCATTTTGGATTCCTTAACAGCTTCAGCGTGAAGAATTGCTGCTTGCTTGTTTGCTTCCGCTTCAAGAATCTGAGCCTCTTTTTTACCTTCGGCAACAAGAACCGCACTTGCCTTTTCACCTTCTGCACGAAGAATGCTTTCACGTCTTTCTCGCTCTGCCTTCATCTGCTTTTCCATTGCATCCTGGATTTCGCGGGGAGGAAGAATGTTTTTAAGCTCAACGCGGTTTACCTTAATACCCCAGGGGTCAGTTGCTTCATCAAGAATACCGCGGATTTTTGCATTGATTGTGTCACGGGAAGTAAGGGTATGGTCAAGCTCCAATTCACCGATAATATTACGAAGAGTTGTAGCGGTTAAGTTTTCAATAGCTGAAATGGGGTATTCAACACCATAGCAGAAAAGCTTTGGGTCTGTAATCTGGAAGAAAACAACTGTGTCAATCTGCATTGTAACATTATCTTTTGTAATAACGGGCTGGGGCGGGAAGTCCACAACCTGCTCTTTAAGAGAAACAACCTTTGCCACCTTTTCGATGAAGGGAATTTTTACGTGAAGACCTGTGTCCCAGGTTGCAAAATATGCGCCCAGACGTTCAATAACATAAGCTTTTGACTGGGGAACAATTTTGATGTTTGCAATAACGAGAAGAACGATAATTGCAATAACTGCAATAATTGCAATTATACCTACTGATGCCATAGCTGAAAGTGTAATAAACATAAATTTTCCTCCTTAATAAACTATTATTATAATATCGGGCGAACAATAAGCTTGACGCCCTCTATTTTAACAACCGTAACATGTGAACCCGCAGGAATTGTATAGTTATCAACCTCTGTTCGCGCAGTCCAAACAGAACCGCCCACCTTAACAAGACCTTTTGCTTCAAGATTATTAATATCTTCTGTAACAATGGCTTCCTTGCCTATGTACATATCTGCGTTTGTAGGCTGTTTTTTCGCCTGTGTCATTTTCTTTACCAAAGGGCGAGTAATTGCCAGAGCAATTGCGGATATAACAACAAATACAATAACCTGAACAATAATATTATCGGTTATAAATGTTGTAATAAGAGCGGCAAGAGAACCTACTGCGAACCAGATGGTAAGAAGCTGTGCCGTTGCAGCTTCCACAACAATAAATATCGCAAGCAGAGCAACCCAAATCCAAACCATCATAAACATCACTCCTTTCAATGAGTGTTCTTTTAATTTGATTATATACGTGTTTTCATGGTTTTTCAATAGTTTTTAAACAGATTTTTCTTGTTAAAATACGGTACTTAATTTCGGTTCATTTGACTGGATAATAAGGTGCAAATCCTCCTTGCATTCTTCTGTATGCAAGAGAACTGATTCGTAGTCACCGATTCCGGCAAAAAAAATAATTTGGTGTAAGGCTTTTGTAACATTGTTTGTGTATTGTTGACCGATTAAAATATTCATATAAAATTTTTTGCTTTCCCAATATTCGTTCGTTTGAACTGCAAAACGGTTAACTTCTTCTTTGTTTTCGGTTATAGCATTACTGAGAACATTGTCAAGCCCCGTCACAGCTTCATTACAGCTTTTTTTTATAAAAATCGTAGAGGAAATACCAATACCTGCTGCAAAAACTAATATCAGGATTGAAACAACCAATCTTTTCATTTCAGCACTCCTTTTTGAAGATAATATTATATTTTTTGCTTTTGTCTACGGTCATAAGAAGAATGTTTCTGATATCGTCTGTTTCTCTCCGGATTTTTCTCATAACCTCGTTTTCCGTTATACCACAGTCATCAAAAGCACTGCTGATTATTTTACCATCAACCACTATCGCGCAGGGTAAACCTGTGTCTTTTTCACTTTTACCCACAGTTTTTGGAGTGGCAGGGCGTTTATCGGGTTTTAAGAGCACAGAAAGAGTACCGTTTGTTTCCACAACGGCATATTCTACATCATCAATATCAAAAACATCCTTTTGCCTGAGACCTAACAAAACATCGTTTATAGTAAAACGTAAGTTTTTCAGTTCCTTTTGCAATAGTGTTCCGTTCCTTATTATTGTTATTGGTTTTCCCTCTGTCCAATACCTGAATTTTACACTTTTTCTGTCAATAACAGAGCTGATAATTTCAAAGCTGACAAGAAGCAAAAGGGGAATGACGCTGTTTAAAATAGGTACAGTGTTGTCCTCTATGGGAATTGCTGCAATTTCGGAAATGAGCATGGTTACAACCAATTCACCGGGTTGTAATTGTCCCAATTGGCGTTTGCCCATAAGACGAACGCATAACGAAACGACACAATATATAATGAAAGTTCTGAATATTGTTGCTATCATAAAAACTCACCGTTCTTGTTTTTTCCGTAAAGCTTTGGAATATGCAGTAAAAAAAGGGGAAAATAAAAATGGTGATTTTATGGAAAATAAAGAAAATGTTCTTTCTCCTTTGTCAAATTTTAACGAAGAAGCTTATGGTGATATAAAGGAAAATGCCGTTGAAAACGGCAGAATTATAAAAGAAGCATTTGAGGGTAGCTTTGATATAGTTGTTAAAAAAGGATACTGCGACGGTAAATGTGTGGTTTTTGCCAATTGTGACGGACTTTGCAGTGCCCAGAGAATTGCAGATAATGCAATAAAACCAATTCTTACTTTTGATGGCAAATTACCTGAAGAGAATCCTCTTGATTTTATACAGGATAGAATTATTTACGGCACAGAACAAAAAAGAGAGAAAAGCCTTGATAAAGCAATGAAAGAGATTTTAAGAGGAACTCTGCTCATTTTTGTTGAGGGACAGAAGGAATGTATAATTCTTGGTGTGCAAAACCCGCCTCAGCGTGCCCTTCAGGAGCCTGATAATGAGGTTCAGGAATTTGGTTCAAGAGAGGGCTTTGTTGAGAATATAAAAACCAATTTAACCCTGATAAGAGAAAGACTTTGTACAACCAATTTCAAAATAGAATCAAAAGAAGTGGGCAAAACAAGTAAAACCCGAATGCTTATTTGTTATATGAAAGACAGAGTTAATCCCGATACTCTTGCGGAGGTGAAAAAACGCCTTGATTCTGTTGATATAGATACAGTTTTAGCGGCAGGGTATTTGAGAAAAACCTTTGATACCAAAAGGAAAAGCCTTTTTACAATGGTAGGGCAGACCCAACGCCCTGATACCTTTGCTGCCAAGGTATGCGAGGGAAAAATCGGAATAATTGTGGATGGCACACCCTTTGCTCTTATTGTTCCGAGGCTGTTTATAGAAAATTTTCAGACTCTTGATGACTATATAAATCGTCCGTATTTTTGCACATTTATGAGAGGTGTGCGCTTACTTGCATTTCTCATAAGTGTATTTTTACCCGGTGTTTTTGTGGCAATCGGTCTTTTTCATCAGGAAATGTTTCCCGATGATATGCTTTATAACATTGTAATAATGGAAAGCAATACCTTGTTTACACTAACGGTTGAAGCTCTGATTATTCATTTCGTTTATGAAACTGTAAGGGAAGCAGGTCTGAGAATGCCTAAAGCCATAGGTCACGCAGTCAGTATAGTTGGCGCTTTGGTTATTGGTGATGCAGCAGTTACTGCAGGTCTTATTGGTGCGCCAATGCTTATTATCGTTGCTTTAACTGCAATATGCTCTCTTGTTTCATCAGATTTATATCAACCTATTTCTGTTTTGAGAATTATTTTCATTCTTGTTGGTGGTGTGTCTGGGCTTTACGGAATTATGATTGGTGCTGCAGCGCTTTTCATAAACCTTGCATCAATGACTGATTATGGCGTGCCGTTTTTGGCACCTGCAACACCATATAACAAAACCCTATGGAGAGATTCTGTATATAGACTAAGTATGGAAAAATTGGGGAATAAGGTATTTGATATTAATGGCTTTAAAAGAGGAGGCAAACAATGACAAAATCTTCAGTCAGTGCACCTCAGTTTTTTGCGCTTTTGTATCTTTCAATGCTTGGTAGTATGTTTATGTATATTTCATCTCCTCAGATAACAATTGCAACTGCCGAATCTCTTTTAAGACCCGTTGTTTTTTCCATAGTCAGTATTATTTTTGCCTTACCCATATATCTTCTCCTTGCAAAGGGTAATTTAAAAGAAAATCTTCAAACTGAAAAGAAAAGCAAGGTCTATAAGGGTGTTGCTCTGTTTTATGGTGTTGTTTATTTTATTGATGCTCTTATGACTGTTGGTCGCTTTGACCTTTTTGCAAGCTCTGAGCTTTTTCCGGGTACTGAAATGACTTATTTTTTAGTAGGTCTTGTGGCAGTTTGTGTGGCTCTGTCCTTTTGCGGTATTGGTGCATTAGGAAGAGCAAGTACAGTGTTTACGGTTGTGGTAGTGGGTGCAACGCTTTTTGCCGCATTAACTCTTTCTGAGGAATTGGATTTTTTGAATTTTACTCCCGTATTCGAAAATGGTGTGGGTAAATTCATAACAGATAGCCTGTCCTTTTCAATTCAGGCATCCGAAATAGGTGCAATTGTAATCTTTTTTCCTGAAATCAAAGGTAATATTAAAAAGCATTATATTCTTTGGTCGGTTTTAAGCGCTGTTTCATTTTCCTTTATTTTATTCTTTGTTATAGGTACTTTGGGCGTTTTTGCAGATACTCAGCTTTTTCCCACATATTCTGCAATTACTCTTGCCCGATTTGGTCTTTTTGAGCGTCTTGATGCCCTTGAAACTGCAATATGGATTTTATGTGTTGTAACAAAGCTCACCCTTTATATTTCTGCTATTGTCAAATGTATCTGCTTCGCATTTCCGAAGCTTTCAGAGAAAATAACAGCTATTTCAGTTGGTGTAGTCATAACAGGCTTTTTAGTGTTTATTTCGGGGAATATTATGAACTTTGGGTTCATTTCCTTTGCACCTCTTGTTGTAGGGGTTTACCTTGTTCCCGTTCTTGTTCTGCCATTGGTTTTACTCATATATAACCGTATTAAAAGGAGAAGGAATAATGAAAAAACTGCTTAAAATATGCTCTTTGATTTTTCTTTCTGTGTTTTGTTTGTTATCCTTTTGCTCTTGTGAAAAACCGGGTACAGAGCTTTCTGAGCTGATGATAATGCAAGGGATTGGTATTGATGTTTCAGATAAAGAGTTTAAAGTAACTGTTGAGCTTCTCAATAATGAGCAAAGCGGTAGCCCCGGTGGTAATGGTAACAGTGATAATAAAACAAAGATATATACCGCAAAAGGGAAAACTGTTGGCGAAGCTCTTCGTAAGCTTATAACCAAAAGCGGAAATGAGCCTATGTTTGCTCATAACAGAGTGATTGTAATCGGTGAAGAGGCGGCTAACAGAAATCTTTCTGATATTCTTGATTTCTTCGAAAGAAACTATGATTCAAGAGCATCACAATTGTTGTGTGTCGCCAAAAACACAACAGGCGAAAAGGTTATAAGAGCAAAGCTTCTGACAGATACCATAAAAAGCAAAATTCTCGAAAATATGCTGGAGGAAAGTGCAAAGCAATCCCTTGTGCCCAAGGTAAGAATAATTGATGCAGTAAATTATATGAAGGACGAAACCTCGGGAATTTGCATACCTGCGGTTACTATTCAAAAAAACGGAGAAAACGAAAATTATGATTTAGACGGATGCGCTCTTTTCGGCACAGATTCAACATTCTCAATGTATATTGATTCCGGTGTTGCCGAGGGTGTTGCAATTCTCAATGATAAAATCGAAGAGGGTGTAATAAGTGCAGATTTACCCAACGGACAAAAAGCCTCTTTTTATATCAACAAAGGTAAAAGCAAATATAAAATTACCCGAGAAAACGGAGTTTTGCATTATAAATTAAAGGTATCAATTTCTTGCGACCTTGAAGGTGTTCAGGGTGATGAATATTTCAGCACCGATACAGGTGTACTTGAAACCTTTCAGACCGCAGTAGGTGAAGCTCTATGTAAAAAAGCAGAAAACACATTGATAGTTCTTCAGGGTAAGCACGGCGCAGATGTTGTGCGCTATGGCAAAAGATTAAGATTAAAGGAAAATGATTTATATGACAAATTAAAAAATAACTGGGACAAAGAGTTCCCCCAAATAAAACTGACCATAACCGCAGATGTTACCATAAGAAGAATAGGAGAAGAAACATTTCATAGCAAGAAAACGTAAAAGTGTTGCGAATATTATCATCCCTGTTTGCCCGTGGGCAAATAGGGAGGGGGACCGCGTCAGCGGTGGTGGGTTGTCCCGTAAAGATACGCCTTTATAAAAGTAGCGCAAACCAGAATTTAATATTTTACTTGCCACCAAATACAATTTTTGGTATATTAAAATCATAAATTGGTGGTGAAGATATGTATTCCTTGGGTATTGATATCGGCGGAACAAAATGTGCGGTGATTCTCGGTAAAGGTGAGCTTTCGGAGAATACAGAAAACTTTATAATAGATAAAATAAAAATCCCCACAGATGTAAAACGCGGTTGGAAAGCGGTTCTCAATGAAATTTTAGAAAAAGGCGACGAGCTTCTTTTAAGAAATAGCGTGAAAAATACCGACTTAATCGGTGTTGGTATCAGTTGTGGCGGACCTCTTGACAGTAAAAAAGGTACAATTAATTGCCCGCCAAATCTTCCCGACTGGGACAATGTTCCTATTGTTAAAATAGTAGAAGAGCATTTTGGAGTAAGGTGTGTTCTTCATAATGATGCTAATGCCTGCGCTGTTGCAGAGTGGCGTTTTGGTGCAGGCAAAGGCTACAATAACCTTGTTTTTCTTACCTTCGGAACAGGTATGGGTGCAGGGCTTATTCTTGATGGCAGGCTTTACTGCGGAACTAATGACTGCGCAGGTGAGGTAGGGCATATTCGTTTAGCTGAAGATGGTCCCGTAGGTTATGGTAAATCAGGTTCTTTTGAAGGCTTTTGTTCCGGTGGCGGAATTAAAAATCTCGCTGAAATTACCGCGAGAAAATACCTTGCAGAAAATAAAGAAAGTATTCTTTTTAAAACAGAAAAAGATATAGAAAAACTTGATGCAAAACTTGTTGCCGAGGCTATGTATGAGGGTGACGAGTTCGCAAAAGAGGTTTATACTAAATGTGCTGAATATCTTGGCAGAGGGCTTTCAATTATCATTGATATTCTTAATCCCGAAGCAGTTGTTATCGGCAGTATTTATGAAAGAAATCAAGAGTTTTTCTTGCCGATAATCAAAGAAATTATAAAAAAGGAAGCCCTTTCATACAATGCAGATGTTTGTAAAATTCTACATGCAAAATTAGGGGACAGTATAGGTGATTTTGCCGCTTTAGGAGTTTTGTTTTAAGGTGATTATATGAAAAATAATGTTGAAAAAATATATAATGATTTATTTATGAGATACCCTGCACTTTTATGCGTTAAAGAAGATGTTGAAAAGGTATTTGAAGCAATAAAAGAAACTTACATAAATAAAGGCAAGCTTTTAGTTTGCGGTAATGGTGGCAGTGCCGCAGACAGTACACATATTGTGGGTGAGCTAATGAAAGGCTTTATGCTAAGCCGAGAGCTACCCGAAAGTGAAAAGTCAAAGTTTAAAAATAAAGAAATAGCAGATGGTCTGCAAGGTGCGTTGCCTGCAATTTCTCTTGTGAGTGAAACTGCTTTAATGACTGCATTTTGCAACGACTGCAATCCCGACCTTGTTTTTGCTCAACAGGTTTACGGATTGATGAATGAAAATGATACTCTTCTTTGTCTTTCAACCTCTGGTAATTCAAAGAATGTTGTTGCCGCTGCCGAAACTGCAAAGGTCAAAGGCGGAAAGGTTGTTTCAATGGTAGGAGAGAAAGGCGGAAAGCTTTTTGAGCTTTCAAATGCAACCATTAAATTGCCCTCGCAAATAACACCCGAAATTCAGGAATATACCTTACCTGTATATCACACAATATGTGCAATGCTTGAAAGTGAATTTTTTGAATAATAAATGACCCTGTTACTTTTTCTTGTAAAAAGTAACAGGGTCATAAGTTTTTTATAGTTTATTTGCTTTTCTTGGGTTTCATAAGAGCCATACCAACTGCCATAATTACTGCGAAAACAATAAGGTAGAAGAGAACGGGGCAGGTGAAGCCCTGACCTGCTTCTTTAGCAGCAATGTAGGGAGCATAGCCGTGTGAATAAAGTGCTGCAAATACCATAAATGCAGAACCGATAACACCGAGAGCGGGAAGAACGAATCTCTTGAGAGCAGGAAGCTCTTTTTCTTTTCTCATGAACTGAATGAACATGGGAATGTAAAGACCATAGATTGTGATAATGGGAAGTTCGGAGGAGTCAAAGCTGAATTTACCGAACCAAGGAGTAGTAAGGTTTGCACCGAAGAAATAAACGAGCCATGCAGCAACGATTACAAGACCAACGATACAGGAGTTGGAGGGCATACCTGAACCTTCGTCAACCTGCTTCATAAGGTTAACCTTGGGGCCCATATTACGAACAGCAAGAGAATAGAAGCCACGGATGCAACCGATAAGAAGACCATTAAGTGTACCAAGGCAGGAAACTGCAACGAAAAGGTTAAGAATGTTACCGAAAACATTACCGAAAACAGTAATGAATGCAGGAGCAGTACCTTCGTCAATAAGTGTCTGAACGGGAGCACCGCCTGCAACACCTATGTAGTAGAATAAGTAAATTGCGATGATAATTATACCACCAAGTACAAGAGCGATGGGAAGATTTCTCTTGGAGTTTTTGATTTCGGAGTTAATAGATGTAGCAAGAATCCAGCCTTCATAAGCGAAAGCAGTAGCAACAACCGCACCGAAGAGGGGTGAGAAATTACCTGTACCTGTACCGAAGTTAGAAGCAAGGATTGATGTGGATTCACCTGCAAAATTGTGAGTTAAGCCGTAAATAGTACCAACAACTGCCATTAAAAGAAGGGGAATAAGCTTGATGAATGTTGCACTAATCTGAAGCTTACCTGCAAGCTTTGAAGAAAGTGTGTTAACTGCGAAAACAAAAATAAGAATGAAACCTGCTAAAAGGAAGGTTTCAGAGCTTGTAACGGGGTCGCCGTTAAGCTGTAAATCTGGGTTAACAGATGTTAAGAAAACGAGGAAGTATCTTGCAGTAAGCCATGCAAGAACAGAAGTCATAGCGGGAGTGTAAATAACTGTTGAGAAGAATCCCATAAAATAAGCATATTTACCGCCTATTGTTGCTTCTGCATAGTCAACAAGACCGTTAACCTTCTCGTAGCGCTGTGCCATAACGCAGAAAGCGAGAACGCAGAAAATCATAACAGCGCCACCGATAATCCACGCAAGAATACCCATGGGCATATCGCCGTTAGTCTTTTGAAGAATTGCCTGTGCCTTGAAGAAAACACCGGAACCGACAACAGTACCTACAACCATGCAGATAGCCATTAAAAGTCCGTATTGCTTTTTAAGACCTTTTTCCATAAAAAACACCCTTTCGGATTAAATTTTGCTTCATTATACTACCACGTTAAAGTTTTGTAAATAGAAAAATGTAAAAAAATACATATTTTACTAGAAATTATTCATTAAAAAAACGTTTATCAAGGATTTCTGCCGCAGTTACGACAAAATGTACACAAGGACGGGTTTTATAGTACTCTGCAGTACGGGGAGATGACACATAAGTGCCTTTACCTATATTACCTAAAAGTTCATTACAATTATATGTTTGGTAAACACCCTTAAATTCATTTGCAAGCTCCTGAATTAGTTTATAATGGTTATCTTTTGCTTCTTTATCACTTGTATCTGCATAGCCTTTAAGAAGTCCTGCGACCATAAACATACCTGTGACCGCACCGCAGGTTTCACGGAGTCTGCCCATACCCCCACCGAAAGAGGAGGAGAGCTTGAGTGCTGTTTCAAAATCTATACCGCAATCTTCTGCAAATGCACCGAAAACTGCTTGGCTGCAGTTGCAACCGCTGACGAATAATTCTGCCGCTTTTTCTGAGTGTTTTTTCATTTTTTCACATCCTACAAAAATTTATTAAATTATATCATATAAAATCAACTATGTAAAACAAAAAAGTTTACAATATTTTACCAAATATGATTTACTTAATGGAAATAATATGATAAAATCATCTTAATTATGTAATATGAAAGGACATTCTCTATGTTATTGGACAAAACTTTATACATACCCGATTTAGGTGAGGTTGGAGTGGACAGTGGCTTCCATCTTCTTCCTGCAACTGAAGACGGAAAATTTGTAGCAGGTAAAAACGGTGTTGAATTCGTTGTTGCAACAGGCGACCAGAAGGTTGAATTTGTTTCTTTCGGCACACATACTCTCGCTTGTGTTAAATCTGCAATTGCTTACCCCGTTTATTACCCTGTTTACCCTGTGAAAACAGAATACCCCATCAATGCAGTTCTTATGGACCTTGACGGAACAACAGTTCGCAGTGAGGAATTCTGGATATGGATTATTGAAATGACAACAGGGAGTATGCTCGGCAACCCCAAATTCCAGCTTGAAGAAGCAGATATTCCCTTTGTTTCGGGTCACTCTGTTTCAGAGCATCTTCAGTATTGTATTGATAAATATTGCCCCGGTGAATCTCTTGAGAAAGCAAGAAATTTCTATTTCGAGCATACTCACAGAGAAATGGAAGAAATTATGGCAGGTCGTGGTAAGGACGGTGCGTTTACTCCCACAGAGGGTGTTAAGGACTTCCTTTTAGAGCTTAAGGATATGGGCGTTAAAATCGGTCTTGTTACATCAGGTCTTTATGAGAAAGCATGGCCTGAAATTCTCTCCGCATTCAAAACTCTCGGTATGGGTGACCCCAAGGATTTCTACGATGCAATTATTTCTGCAGGCTTCCCACTTCGTAAGGGTAGCGTAGGTACTTTGGGTGAGCTTTCTCCTAAGCCTCATCCCTGGCTTTACAGCGAAACCTCAATTGTAGGTCTTGGTGAAGCCTTTGCAGACAGAAGCAAGGTTATCGGTATTGAAGACAGTGGCGCAGGTGCTTGCTCAGTCCGTCTTGCAGGTTATACCACAATCGGTATTGCAGGCGGTAATATTGAGTCAAGCGGTACTAAAGCAGTTTGTAATCATTTCTGCGATAACTTCCAGGAAATTATGAAGATTATTAAAGGTTAAGGTGAAAATTATGGAAAACAAAGAAAGAATCCAATGCCATTTTATATCAAACACCCATTGGGACAGAGAATGGCGTTTCTCTGCAAGAAGAACTCAGTATATGCTTGGTTATATGCTTGATATGCTTCTTGATATTCTCGATAAAAACCCTGATTACAAGCATTTCCATTTAGACTCTCAGACAATGCCTGTTCAGGATTATCTTGAGGTTTACCCTGAAAAGAAAGAAAAGCTTATAAAATATATTCAGGAGGGCAAAATTGCAGTTGGTCCTTGGTTCTGTCTTCCCGATGAATTTACAGTTGGCAGCGAAGCACTTATCAGAAACCTTCTTTTAGGTCATAAAATCGGTCGTGAAATGGGCGGTATCAGTAAAACCGGTTACTCTCCCTTCGGTTGGGGTCAGATTTCTCAGCTTCCTCAGATTTATTCAGGCTTCGGAATCAATTTCGCATCCTTCTATCGCGGAATTAACGAATATAAGGCACCTAACTCCGAGTTCTTCTGGGAAAGCCCGGACGGAACCCGCATTTTCGCATCCCGTCTTGCAAAAAGACCTCGTTATAACATCTGGTATGTTGTTCAGCGTCCTGTTTATTTTAATCAGAAAGACGAAAATAACCGCGATATGCTCTGGAACGATAACAATGGTGTGTTCAAATTTATCGACAGAGACTGGAAGCTTGACTATCAGTATACTCATCCCTTCTATGAGTACCATAAAGAGAATATTCAGGCAAGAGCAGAGCAGGCTATGAAGGAGCAGGACGGCGACTGGACAACAAATCATCGTTTCTGGTCCATCGGTCATGACTCTTCCTGCCCCGATGAAAGAGAAGTTCAGATGGTTAATGACCTTAATGAAGCTCTTCCCGATGCAGATGTTTTCCATAGCACTCTCAGAGAAATGGAGCAGGGCATCATTGATAACTTCAAAGCAGACTCTCCCGTTCTTAAGGGCGAAATGCGTGACCCCTATACAAAGGGTAGTGTAAGTGAGCTTTGCGGTTGGATTCTTTCTGCAAGAACATATATCAAGCAGGAAAACTTTGACACTGAAAGAAGAATCATCAACTATGCAGAGCCTATGGCAGTATTTGCAGCTCTTTCAGGTGCACCTTATCCCCAGAATTTCATTGACCTTTCCTATAACTATCTTCTTCAGAACCATGGTCACGATAGTATCGGTGCTTGCGGTCGTGATGTTGTTTATGAGGATGTTATGTCCCGTTACAGACAGGCAAGAGAGCTTTCAATGTGCGTATTTGAACGCGCATTTATGGATATTGCAGGTGATATCAATCTCCGCACATTCTCAAAAGATGATGCAGCAGTTGTAGTATTCAACCCTGCACCCTTCAAGAGAACTGAAACAGTTAATCTTCGTCTTGAAATTCCTGCAGAATGGAAGGCAGATAGCTTCAAAATTGAAGATGAAGAGGGTAACGTTGTTAAATATCAGGTTATCTCAACGAATAAAGAAAATGCACAGATTATTCAGAACCCCAACGATACTGCAAACGTTCTTCATACTCAGCAGTATTATGTTGCCGCAGAGGTTAAAGATATTCCTGCTATGGGTTACAAAACCTTTAAGGTCAGTCCTCTTTACAATGTTCGTGCAACAACACCCGTAACACTTGTTAAAACAACAAATGTTATGGAAAATGAATATCTTAAAGTTTCAATTAACCATAACGGTACATTCAGCGTTGTTGATAAAGAAAGCGGTAAGGTATTTGATAACCTCGGCTATTTCAAGGATAGCGGTGAAATCGGTAACCCCTGGCAGCATGTTGCTCCCGAAATTGATGAAACCTTCACAACTCTCGGCGAGAAAGCAACTGTTACTCTTGTTCACCATGGCGAATTTGAAACAACCTATAAAACTGCAATGCGTTGGGAGCTTCCCGAAAAACGCGCATTTGATGAAAAATCAAGAAGTGAGCATAAGCTTCCCGTTGATATCGAAAGCCTTGTAACTCTTCGTAAGGGTGCAAGATTTGTTGAAATTGAAACAACAATCAACAACCGTTGTGAAGACCATTACCTTCAGGTTGCATTCCCCACAAATATCAAGGCAGAATATGCAGATGCACAGGGTCAGTTTGACGTTGTAAGAAGACCCATCAAAGCACCTGATTATTCACTTTATGATGAACCCCCAATGACAGAGCATCCTATGAATTCTTTCGTAAGTATTTCTGATGGTGAAAACGGTGTTGCTCTTCTCAATACAGGTCTTAAGGCTTATGAAGCAGCAGACGATGAAACAAACACACTTCTTCTTTCTCTTATCCGTGCATATCCCTTAAGAATCTGCGTAACAAAAGATATGCAGAACTACAGCGACTGGGATAAGGGTTCACAGTGCATCGGCAAAAACACCTTCCGCTATGCCTTTATGCCTCATAAGGGTAACTGGGAAGAGGGTAACGTATGGCAGGAGAGTGAAAGATTCAATCTTTATCTTACAATCGGTCAGGTTGCTCCCACAGACCATGGCAAGAATCCTCTCACTCATTCCTTCCTTGAGCTTAAGGATGAAAACCTCAATGTTAGCGCAGTTAAGAAGAGCGAAGACGGTACAGGCTATGTTGTTCGTCTCTTCAATCCCTCTGATAAAGCAGTTAAAAACGCTATTCGTCTTAATGGTGGTATTGCGCCTATTGAAAAAGCACAGTCACCCGTTGAAAGACAGAAGGCTGAATTCGAGCTTCCCGCATATTCAGGCAAAAAGTGGAATGAGGTTAAGCTTGTTACTCTTGAAGAGCTTGATGACAAAGCACTCACAATGGGTGAGGACGGCTTCGTAGAATTCGAAATCACAGGTAAGAAGATTCTTACAATTAAGTTTAACTGAAATTTATTTACCAATAATTAAAACAAATTAATGCTGAAAGGTTAAAACTATGAAATTATCACTTGTTGTTCCTTGCTATAACGAAGAAGCAAATGTGAAACGCTTTTTTGATGAAGTGAACAAGGTTTTTGAAGATAAAGTTCACGATTTTGAGTTTGTTTTCGTTAATGACGGAAGCAAGGATGGAACATACCCTGAACTCAAAAAGCTTTATAAAGAAAATCCTGATTCTGATATTCAGGTTTTAACTTTCAGCAGAAATTTCGGTAAAGAAGCTGCGATTTATGCAGGTCTTTCTTATGCAAAAGGGGATATGGTCTGTATAATTGATGCAGATTTACAGCAACGCCCTGAGGTAGTTCTGGAAATGCTTGAAGCGATAGAAGAAGACGAAAGCCTGGATTGCGTTGCAGCTTTTCAGGAAAATCGCAAGGAAAGCAAAACAATGAAAGGAATGAAGTATTCATTCTATAAATTGATTAACAAAATAACAGATGTTGATTTTGTTAATGGCGCGTCAGATTTCCGACTTTTAAAAAGAACAATGGTTGATGCTATTCTGGAAATGACAGAGTATCACCGCTTTTCCAAGGGTATTTTCAGTTGGGTAGGGTTTAATACAAGGTATATTCCTTATACAGTCGAAGAGCGTCAGTTCGGTGAAACCAAATGGTCTTACGGAAAGCTTTTTAAGTATGCCCTTGAAGGTATTATTTCTTTTTCTACTTTTCCCCTTAAGCTTGCAACCGGCGTTGGCCTTGTAACCGCATTTGCATCAATTATATATCTGTTTGTTGTTATACTGCAAAAGATTATTTTCGGTATTGATGTTCCCGGTTACGCAACAATAGTGGTTCTTGTTCTTTTTTTGGGTGGTATGCAGCTTTTCTGCCTGGGAATTCTCGGAGAATACCTTTCAAAAATCTATGTTCAGGTTAAGAACAGACCCATTTACATTTTAAAGGAGCATCTTGGGAAGGATGACTAAAATTAAAGAACTTATTATTAAGTATAAGGAATTACTTTTGTATCTGATATTTGGTGTTCTCACAACTCTTGTAAATCTCCTGACATTCTGGGTTTTTACAAAAATTCTGGGTGAAGAGCTTTACCTTATAAATAATGCAATTGCCTGGGTTGTTGGTGTTGTTTTTGCATTTATTACAAACAAGCTTTTTGTGTTTGAATCAAAGAGTTGGAGCGGAAAAACCGCAGGAAAAGAGTTTGTTGAATTTGTTGGTGCAAGGCTTTTCAGCTTTGGCGTTGAAGAGGGCGGAATGTGGCTTTTTGTTGATGTTCTCGCTTTCGGTGAAAAATCCTTAACTTTTTTCGGCTTTACAATTACAGGGCAGATAATAGCTAAGCTTGCCCTTGCGGTAATAGTTGTAATTCTTAACTACTTTTTCAGTAAGTTTATTATTTTCAAAAATAAGAAAAACCAAGGTGACAGATAACACTGTCACCTTGACAAATTAATGATATTTGATATAATACCAAAGTGAATTTTATATTAGCCCGCATAGTTCAATGGATAGAATAAATCCCTCCTAAGGATTAGATATAGGTTCGATTCCTATTGCGGGTGCCAAAAAATTCCGTTCACGAAAGTGGACGGAATTTTTTACTTATTCACTATTAACTATTAACTGTTCACTCTTCACTAATAAACTTTCGTGAACGGAATTTCAGTTAAGAAGTAAGAGTGAATAGTGAAGAGGTATGGGTGTTAAAAAATCTGAATAAAAAGACTGTATTTTTTATTTGCATTTTTCGGGAATACTATATTCACTGAAGAGGTGAATTAAATGAAAAAAACAAAGCAAGGTAAAGAGAAAAACGCAACAGAAAACAGAGTAGAAATGAATTCTGAACAAAGGGCAAATTTCAGTCCGCCCCTTGAAATACCTGCAACGCCGTTTCGCTCATGTCCCGAAACCTGTGAGGAAATGATAAATACCTATGGCACTTATGAAATACAAGCAACTGCAAATACCGAAAACGATTTTCCTGCAATAGCCCAAGGCATACCCAAATATATGAAGGAACGGCCACTTGAATTTTTCAGAGGTGCAGACGCCCTGAATCCTGCCGCCGACACCTCTGAAGAACATTGTTTATAACGATTATAGTTAGTCGAAACAGTGTAAGTTACACTGTTTCGATACCCAATATATAATTTGGTATCGAATTTTCTTTGAAAATTCGACTATAATCCTTTCAATGAGTGTAAAGCAAAATTGTATTTATGAAAAACAATTTTGCTAAAAGCCGATAAAAATCTGCTTTTGCGAAACGCGACTGCGTTTCGACAAACTACAATCATTATAAAATTTTTACTAATCTCCTTGTTTTTCTGAACGAGGGGATTATTTTAACGGTAACTTAACAACCGCTTTGAACATATCTCCGTCAATGTCAATGTTGAAAATACCATTTTGAAGCTCAGCAAAGCTTCGTGCTATAGAAAGACCAAGACCGCTACCATCCGTTGTTCTTGAGTTATCACCGCGTACAAATCTTTCTGTCAGTTCGTCGGGGTCAATGTTCAGCTTTTCACGGCTTATGTTCTTCATTTCGAAAACACCAAAGCCGTTTTCTTTGTAAACATCAACATAAACTCTTGTTCCTGTAAGGGAGTATTTTTTGGCATTGGAGAAAAGATTATCAATAATTCTGAAGGTGTGCTGACTGTCAGCACTGACAATTATTCCCTCATCTCTTTCGGTAAGAATAACATCAAGCCCTGCATTTTCAAGCACATCGCTGTTTTCACCAACCGCCTGAAGAGCCATTTCATTGAGATTAACCTGAGCCACATTCATTTTTATGTTACCTGAATTTGCTTTACTTGCTTCTGTTAAATCTTCGATAAGTCTTTTCAATTTCTTGGATTTTTCATCAAGAATATCAATATATTTTCTCTCTTCCTCGCCCTCAATATTTCCCATTTTAAGAAGAGAAACATAATTAATGATAGAAGTCAGGGGAGTTTTTAAATCATGAGAAACATTTGTTATAAGCTCGGTTTTTAGGTGTTCACCTTTAATTGCTTCGTTAATGGCGTTTTCAATACCATCACGGCAAGCGCTTAAATCGGATGCAAATGCTCTTAATGGTTTAACATAATTTTTTATATTTATAACTGTTTTATAGTTACCATTTCTTATTTCTTCCGCAACCTTTGCAAGTCTTACAACATCGCTTATATAAAGCATAGCATAAACGAGTGCCAATCCATTAAAGATTATAAGACCAATAATAGATACAGGGAACAAAGACCCAAATGCAAATAAATAAAAGAAAATGTTTATTGCTACATAGCCAACAAAGAAAAGAATTGTCTGTGTTTTAATTCTTCTTTTAATCTGCTCCGGACTTGCTTCTTTTTCGGAAAGCTTTGCTTTAGTTTTTCTTATACTGTTTTTTATTTTACGGCTAAAATAAAAAACAATAAATGTGTTTCCAAAAGTACCTGCTCTGACATTTCTGATAATATAAAGCACAAAGCTCAAAAGGAAAAGTGAAATAAGCGCAAAGCCGAGACCAATTACTGTTTGAATAAAATGCGGTGTTAACAGCCATTGTAAGCCTGAATATTGCTCGATTATTTCTCCGGGCTCAAAATCTATAAATGCCATAGTGCCAACACCGAAGCCTATAAAACCTACAAGAGCAACTGTAAAGGCAAGATAAAGCACAAAGGGGATTTTATCAGTAGCCACCAATTTAACACTATCGTCTTTTCTTCTGCCACTTATAATACAGCAACCCACAAAGCAAATGCTTGAAAGCACAGAAAACAGAACTGACAAGTACAAATGGGTGTTAAAATCAGTATTAGACAGAGAGTTAAAGGTTTCTGTAATATAGAAATAACAGTCCCTCTCTGATGGAACTAATTGGGCTTTGTCGATTTTCAGGTAAAGAGAATAACCTGAAAAATACTGGGAAAGAAAATCCTTGCTGATTGGTTCACATTCTATAACACTTAATTCTGATAAAAAATTTAAAAGGTTTGTTGTGCATTTTATTGTGATTGGTTCAGAAAGTAAAACCTTTCCGTCAAATTCAAGGTGGAAAATATCGTCATTGTTAAGATTGTTTATAAAATCTCTTCTGTCGGCTTTTTCTACATTGGAAATAACGTTACCGGTTTTATTATTTTTAAGAATGAATTTAACATTTTTTAATTCGTTCAGTTTGTAAGTGTTTTTCTCAATATCTTCATAATAGTTTTCGTGAAGATGTTCTTCAGCCTCAAACTGAATGTCGTCTCTTATCTGTTCCTCGTTTATTGCATTATCAACAATATCGAAAATAGCAGTTCTCAATTGTTGATATTTATAGTTCCAATCGGAATAAGATGTGTATTCATCCTTTAAAGCAAAAAGCTCTTCATCATTAGTTGGGAGGATAATATCTTTATTATATTCATCATTATAAACAACATAAGTAACCTGTTCTGAATATTCACCTTCATAGTAATAATCGTTGTAATAATCATAGAATACAGTTGCATCAACATATTGATCTATTTCATCAAAATAAACATAACCATTTTCTTCAATTTCATAGACCCCGTTCTTGGTTTCAATAGTATCAGGTCGCATTTTTTTTAAATCCTGAATAGTGTTGAAAAGCTTTATCGCTCTTTCTTCTTTTTCCTTATACTCTTTAATAATTTTTTTTGCTTTATCTGTTTTCTTATATTCCTTTTCGCTTAAATTCTCTTCATAAATTTCCGTAGCTTCTTTTAGTGAGGAAATATCACGTATTGTATTTTCAAGCTCATTTTTAAATGCAAGTGTGCTTGTAATGTCATTCCCGATATCAGTATAGATAACTGCTTTTCTTAAATAGGATAAAGCATTAACACCTGTTAAAAATGCAAATATAGCTGTCAGAAGCACCGCCACCAATTTTATGAGCGGATGATATTTAGAGTTTTTCAATTTTGTATCCAATGCCCCACACCACCTTTAAATATTTTGGCTCCTTCGGGTTTATCTCGATTTTTTCGCGTATGCGTCTGATGTGAACGGTAACGGTTTTATCCCCAACCATACAGGGCTCACCCCATACTGCTTCGTAAATCTGCGTTGTGGAAAGAATACATCCTAAGTTTTTCATAAGATGCTCTACAATGCCGTATTCTGTTGCAGTAAGCTTAACGGGTTCGCCATCAACAGTTACCTCGTGGGCAACTGTATCAACAGAAAGACCACCGTTTACAATAACGCCTTGCTTCTTTTCAAGGCTTCCGAGAGAGCAGTATCGCCTTATCTGGCTTTTTACTCTTGCAGTAAGCTCAAGGGGATTAAAGGGTTTTGTAACATAATCATCTGCGCCAAAGCCGAGACCTGTAATTTTATCGGTGTCCTCACTTTTTGCGGAAAGGAGAATTATCGGAATGTTCTTTGATTTTCTGATTTCCAGAGTTGTCTGCAGACCATCAAGCTCAGGCATCATAATATCAAGAACAATACAATGAATTTCATTTTCCTCGATGATTTTCAAAGCCTCCTTGCCGTTGGTAGCAAGAAAGGGCTTGTAACCCTCCATATTAAGATAAATTTCAATGGAATTAAGAATAGCCTTATCATCATCGCAAATAAGAACGTTATACATCATTTTACCCCCTGATTACCTATTGCACCTTTATTCTATAGTGGTTATCTTACAAAAAAACAATTAAAATTATTACAAATTTATTACGAAATAAAAGGAAACCTCTTTTTTCGTCTTTTTTCTTTGGATTTATTATAATTATAACAGAAAATAATATAAATGTACAACGTAATACGACTCTTTTTTCTGATGCTTGTCCTTACAATATTTTTAGAGTAATTTTTGATGTTTTCAGGAGATTTTTTATGAGCGTAAAGGTTGCAGAGCGTGTGGGAAAAAGCAGATGGGAGAAAGCAAAGAGCACCGAATTAAAAGGCTTTCTTATCAGGCATTCAGTAACTTTTATTTTAGGAGTTCTCTTTAGCCTTGCAGGATTTAACGGGGAGTTTTCGCCATTTGGTGTGGCTTTCTGCGGCAGTGTGCCAAAGGACTTGACAATAACCGCCGCTTTGGGTGCAAGCGTAGGTTGGTTTTTCAGCCTCGATTCCGTTTCTGCCTTGCGCTATACCTCTGCGGTTCTTGCATTATGCGTAATAATGAGTGCTCTGAAACCATTCAGGCAAATTCGTGACAACGCAGTTACACCGTTAATTTCAGTTTTTATTTGTATATTTGTTACCGGACTTGCCATTGTTTTTGCAGAGGATGTAACTCTTCTTGCATTGCTTCTTTCCTTTGCTGAGGGTGCAATAGGTGCGGCAACTGCGCATTTGCTTTTTAAAAGTCAGAGTGTTTTATCCTTAAAGGGCGGACTTACAATGCTTACCTCAAAAGAGGCAACTGCAGTGATAATAAGCATTATGCTTTTGCTTCTTTCTATAAGAAAAGTTGAATTGTTTGGTGTTCATCCGGGAAACATTATTACTATGTTTTTGATTCTTGTTTGCGCTTTTTATTGCAAAGAGGCGGGGGGCGCAATAGTTGGAATATGCGGAGGTTTAACAACCGCTTTAGGAAACTCTGATATTTTGCTTTTGTGCTTCTATTCTTTTGGGGGTCTTTTAGCAGGTGTGTTTTCCTCCTATGGGAGAATTATTTCCTTTTTAGCCTTTGTTTTTTCGGGGGTTGCAGTAACAGTTGTTTCTTATGAAAACTCAAATTTACCTGCGATGTCAATTGAAGCTGTTGTTTCGGGTGCTTTGTTTTTTGTTGCAACTAACTTTTGGGAAGAAAAGATAAAAATTATTCTGAAACCCAATGCAACATCTCCTATAATTGACACTGTTAAAAATGATATTTTCAATAAACTGAAATACGCTTCAAAAACTTCTGCGGAAATCTGCACCTCTCTTACAAGTGTCAGTGATGCTTTAAATAAATCAGAAAAAAACAATATCGGAAATATCAGTAAAAAAACCAAGGAACGTGTTTGCGGTTCCTGCGGTCTTTATGATGCTTGCTGGAAAGAAAAAGGTGAGGAAACTCAAGATATATTTAATACTCTTTTAAGTATGAAAAAAGAAGGCGTATATCTTGAATATAAAACCGTACCTCAACATTTTGCTGCTAAATGCATAAGAACTGAAATTGTAAGCAGTAGCTTTAATAAGCTTTATTCCGAATACAAAATTCACCAACGTTTTGAAACCCGATTCAATGAGATGCACAGGTTAGCATCAGAGCAGTTTGTGAATGTTTCGTCGCTGCTTGATTCTTTGTGCAGCAAAATCGATGAGGCGATACGCTTTGATATGGATGTTGCAAACCGAATAAAAGCGGCGGCAGTTACCTGCGGTTTGGAATCGGTTGAGTGCTGCAGCTATATTAATTCTATGGAAAAAATGACAGTAGAATTAAAGGTTGAAGCAGTATTAAATAAATTAAACTTAAGTTCTTTGAGCACCCAGATAGATATAATAGCAGATAGAAAATTTGAGCTTCCGCTTGTTGAACGCGGTGATGAATATACAAAAATAACATACAGAGAAAAATCCGACTATAAAGTAATAAGTGCGGGTGTTCAGTTATGCGCAAAAGGCGAAAGGTATTCCGGTGATACTTTTACAACCTTTGAAGACAGTGACGGTATGTTTTATGCGGTTATTTGTGACGGAATGGGAACGGGAACCAAAGCGGCGCTTTCTTCGGGGCTTGCAGTAAGTCTTTTGGAAAAACTCATTAAAGCGGGTTTTGGCATAAAAGCTTCTGTAAACACTGTTAATAATTCCCTTATTTCAAAATCAGGTGAAGAATGCTCTGTAACTCTTGATCTAATTGCGATAGATCTTTTTACCGGCCATGTGGAGTTCTATAAATGCGGCGCGTCAAATACAGTTGTAAAGAAGAAAGGCAGGATTATTGATGTTGGTTTTTCCTCTTTGCCTTTAGGAATTTTGAGCAATTCGGAAATTAGTTGTGGTTCAGGTAATCTGGGGTCAGGCGATGTTCTGGTTATGACTTCGGATGGCGTAAGGGAAGAGGCTATGCCTTTTCTGCAAAAAGAATTGAAGGTTTTTTCAGGGGGAAACGTACGGGCTTTTACAACTGAGCTTTGTGAAAATATCAGACAGCTTCAATCTGAAAAACAAGATGATTTAACTATTTTAACTTTAGCTATAACAAAGAATGAGTGATTTTATGTATAAGTTTACAGGGTTTACACAAAGCGCCAATAACGCCTTGAATTTTTCTATTGAAGCAGCGGAAAATTTAGGTCATACTTATATTGGCAGTGAACATATTTTGTTGGGGTTATTGTCTGATGCGCGAATGGTTTCCGCCTCTGTTCTCTCAAGTAAAAAGGTAACATTAAAAAAAGCAGAGGAGCAAATCAAGCGAATTGTGGGAATGGGTATGCCCACATCGCTGACTCCGGACGATATAACTCCTCGTTGCCGGAAAATCATAGAAAACGCTCTTTCTATGGGGCGAACTATGCCCTTGGGGGAATCAGGCACACAACAGCTTCTGACAGCTATGTTAAGAGAAACTCAATGTGCAGGATGCAAAATTTTGTATTCTTTGGGTGTTGAGCCTTATGAAATAAATACGGAAACTTCAGACTCAGTTGAGGACGGTAAAGGAAAAATTTCTAAAAATACCGAAAACAAGAAAACAATGATAAATAAATATGGTAAAGATTTAACAGAGCTTGCGGAAAATGGCGGAATTGACCCTGTTATCGGTAGGGATTCTGAAATAAAGCGAGTTATTGAAATACTTTGCAGAAGGACAAAAAATAATCCTTGCTTAATTGGTGAACCGGGAGTAGGAAAAACCGCTGTTGCAGAAGGTCTTGCCTTGCAGATAGCAAAAGGGGATGTTCCTGAGCTTTTGAAAAACAAAAAAATTATCAGTGTCGATTTAACCTGTATGGTGGCAGGAACAAAATACAGAGGGGATTTTGAAGAAAGAATAAAGAATATAATTGATGAGGTATGTTCTGATGGAAATATAATTCTTTTTATTGATGAACTCCATAATATTGTTGGCGCAGGTTCTGCAGAAGGTGCGGTTGATGCGGCAAATATTTTAAAGCCTTCCTTGGCAAGAGGAGAACTACAGGTCGTTGGCGCAACTACCATTGACGAATACAGGAAGTATATTGAAAAGGATGCGGCTTTAGAAAGGCGTTTCCAGACTGTAAGTGTTGATGAGCCTGACAGAGAAACCACTATATTGATGCTGAACGGTCTGAAGGAGCGCTATGAAAAGCATCACGGAGTTAAGATAAGTGATGAAGCAATAAATTCTGCAGTTGATTTAAGTGTACGGTATATTACGGATAGATTTCTGCCGGATAAAGCAATTGATTTGGTTGATGAGGCATCTTCACGGGTTCGCTTGAAGAACTATACTCCACCTGCATATATACGAGAGCTTGAAAGCAGACTTAAGGAAATATGCACTCAGAAGCATCAGGCAATTGAGAAACAGGATTTTGAAAAGGCAGCAGCGCTTCGGGATAAAGAGAAAGAAGCCACAAGCCTTTTAAGAGTGAAAAATCAACAGTGGAAGGACTCCGCTAAAGCAGAAATAAAAACAGTTTCTTCAGAACATGTTGCAGATGTGGTTTCTGCCTGGACGGGTGTTCCTGTTTCACAATTAACAGAAGCCGAAAGTCAAAAACTATTAAAACTGGAAGAGTTTCTGCATAAAAGGATTGTTGGACAAAACGAGGCGGTAAGTGCAGTTTCCAAAGCCGTTAGAAGAGGGCGTTCAGCATTTAAAAACCCTGACAGACCTATAGGTTCTTTCCTTTTTTTAGGACCAACAGGAGTAGGCAAAACTGAATTAACTAAGGCTCTCGCAGAATGTCTTTTCGGCTCTGAACAGCAGGTTATAAGGATTGACATGTCAGAGTATATGGAAAAGCATTCGGTTTCCCGTCTTGTGGGTTCACCGCCCGGATATGTAGGTTTTGATGAGGGTGGACAATTAACTGAAAAGGTCAAAAGAAACCCTTACTCAATAGTCCTTTTTGATGAGATTGAAAAAGCGGACAGAGATGTTTTTAATCTTCTTTTGCAAATTATGGAGGATGGTATGCTGACCGATTCTTCGGGAAGAAAGGTGGATTTTAAAAACAGTGTTATTATAATGACATCGAACATCGGTGCAGAATTGATTTCCAATAACAAAAGCGCGATGGGTTTTGCAGGCGAAAGTGCCTCTTTTCAACGCAGAGAGAGAATAAAAAGTTTGGTGAATGAAGAAATAAAAAAATTCTTCAAACCGGAATTTATTAACCGAATTGATGAGATAATTATTTTTGAAGCTTTAAACGAAAATGAAATTAAGGCGATTGCAAAAAGAATGCTTGCGGAGCTTGAACGAAGATGCAATGCTTCTGGTGTTGAAATAAGCTTTGATGAAAGCGTTGTGAATGCTGTTTCTGAAAAGGGGTTTGATGTTGTTTATGGAGCAAGACCTCTGAGAAGAGCAGTTACAACTCTTGTAGAGGATGTTCTTGCAGAGCGATATCTTTCCGGAGAAATAAAGACGAAAGCTTCTGTTGTCTGCAAATGGGACGGGGAAAAGCTGACTATATCATAAGTTATGGTAAAACAACGGTTCTTTGCCGTTGTTTTCTTTTTCATTTTATTGACTTTTGAGTGAAATGTACCTATAATACAATAGAGATATATTTTACTTATTTCATAGAGGAGTGTTGTTATGAGAAGGCTGATTTCTGTTGTTTTGACTATGGTTATGAGTTTAACCTTATTTGCATCTTTAACAACCACTGCTTCTGCGGGTCTTTTTTCAGGTACAGAAACAGGCGAAATGCAGGATACTTCAGCTGAAGGTAACGGAACGATTTATTGGGAATATAGCTATAACGTTCTGGATGGCGTTGCAACTTTGCGCTTGAGTGGTGATGGATATATGCCAAATGCCACAGACCAATCCTGGTATGCGGTTCAACAAAAAAAGCAATGTTACATTACTGAGCTTATAATTGAGAATGGCGTAAGAAGTATTATGGAAGGTGCATTTTCAGGTGAAATGCTTCTTGAAAACGTTACTTTACCATCCTCCATAGAGTTTATTGGTGACTATGCTTTTTCGGGTACCGGTATAAAGAGCGTTACCATACCTGAAAAAATTGAAAGCTTTAACGGAACAATTTTTAATAGTGACAATATTGTTGAGTACAAGGTGCATTCGGATAACCCTTATTTAAAAGCTGTTGATGGTGTACTGTATTCAAAGGATTTAACAAAATTGATAGCTTATCCTGTAGGCAGATATCTTAAGGAGGACAGTAATTCGTTTACAATTCCTGAAACTGTTCGTGAAATAGGTAGATATGCTTTTTTAAACGCATCTATGAAATCTATCAAGATTCCCGGCACGGTTAAGGATATTCAGTATCAGGCTTTTGCAGGTTGTTCGGAATTAACGAAGCTGACTATTGAAAATGGTGTGAAGAGCATTTATGATGGTGCATTTCTTTCTTGTGACAGTCTAAAAAATATTCATCTGCCAACATCTGTTCAATACATCGGTTATTGCTCTTTGGGCTTTATTTATGTTTGTGATTTAGAGAGTATAACAAATATGCTTGACAGCAGAGGTACTTCTCATGAGCCTGTTACTATTGAAAATGCTGAGTATTATGCCTTGCTTTTGGGATACACGATTGATACATTCCGATATTGTACGCCTAATGAGGATTCGGTAATATATGCACCAAAAGATTCGGCAGGTCATAAATATTGTGAAATGTTTGATGTTAACTACCGTTCATCTCAGGCGATTACACCGAGGTTGCTTTCAGCAGAAAAGGTGTACTCGGGCGTGAAGCTTAAATGGAGCTGTTCTTCTGATGCGGATGGTTATTATATATACAAAAAAGATAAATCAGGTAAATATCAGAGGATTGCTACATTAAAAGGCAAGAACAATACCAGCTACATACATAAATCACCTTATTCTTCCTACAAGAATACCTATACGGTTAAAGCTTATAACGATTCAGGAACAAGCAGATACAAAAAGTCCGGTATATCAATTTATTATGTGGGTGCACCCAAACTCGTTTCTGCTAACAACACCACAAACGGTATAAAGGTTGTATGGAATAAAGTTCCTTATGCTGATAATTATCTTGTTTACAGAAAATTAAAAGGCGAAGGTTCATGGGAAAGAATAGGTAAAACACAAAAAGCAAAGTGTTATTTTATTGATGAAACAGCAACAAATAATAATACATATTACTATACAGTCCGCGCTTATGACGATAATGGTATAAGCGCTTATAATAAAAAAGGTGTAAGCGCTAAATATGTTTCTGCTCCGCAGATATCTTCAATAAAAAATAGTGCAACAGGAGTCAGGATTGGTTGGAATAAAGTTTCCGATGCAACTTCATATCGCATTTACAGAAAAACTCAGAGCGGTAATTGGACATTGCTGAAAAAATTAAATAACGCTACTTTTTCCTATACTGATACAACAGCCAAAAGCGGTGTAACCTATCAATATTCAGTCAGGGCGGTTAACAGCCCTGAAATGAGTGGGTATAGCTATAAAACAATTAAATATTTAAAAAAGCCTGAGATTACAAGTGCAAAAAGCAACGAATCAGGTATTACCGTGGAGTTTGATAAAATAACAGGTGCAAAGGGTTATAGAGTTTTCCGAAAAAATATAGGTGACGACAGTTGGACTCGCATTGCAATTATTACAAATCCGTCAACAGTTACTCATACAGACACCACAGCAAAAAAAGGTGAAACTTATCTCTATACAGTGAGAGCCTATAACGGCTCTTATTCAAGTGCTTATAATCCAACAGGATACAAAATAAAGGACCAATATTAATATGTTTGATTTTTTAAAAAAGAAAAAAGAACCTCAGGGCTATGTTCATAAGCCCCGGGATTTTGACAGAGATGAAAGAATAGAAATTCAGAAAATTGTTTCATCAATTCCCGTTACAAGAAAATTGCTTTCTCAGGATTTGCTTATAACGGCAATTAATAACTATGTTGTTAAGAACATTAAAATCGGTGCAACTGCCGCAAGAAATGTTAATACAACAAAATACCCTCAGGTGTTTTTCAGTTCCTTTAAGGATTTAATAGAAAGCACAGAAAGGCTTATGAAAATTGAACCATATTGGCGATTTGAGGGGAATGGTCCAACTGACCAGATGAATGATATAAATGCCCGAAGAGATAAAATTATCCGTGGTTTTATAAACGAATCCTTTAATGATTTGGTAAAGCAAATCGAGCTTCAGCGCAGTCCTGCAAAAAAGCAGAAGCTTTTTGATGATTATCAGAACTCGCTGATTAATAACATTGATATTTGCGGTGAAGAAAATTTTGAGTTTTTTAAAAATCTTTGTCGCGAAAAATTAAATATTCAGGAATAAATAAATTTATATAGGGGAGAAAGAAAAATGGCATATCTTACCGATATTGAAATTGCACAGAGCTGTAAAATGAAACCTATCACCGAAATTGCTGAAAAAGCAGGTGTGGGCAAAGAGTACCTTGAACCTTATGGTTGGTATAAAGCAAAAATTGATTTATCATATCTTAAAAAGAGTGACAAGAAAGGTAAACTTGTTCTTGTTACCGCTATTACACCTACTCCTGCAGGTGAAGGCAAAACAACAACTACCATCGGTCTTGCAGATGCAATGAACCTTTGTGGTTATAATACCTGCGTTGCTCTTCGTGAGCCCTCTCTCGGACCCGTTTTCGGTGTTAAGGGCGGTGCAGCAGGTGGCGGCTATGCTCAGGTTGTTCCTATGGAAGATATTAACCTTCACTTTACAGGTGACTTCCACGCTATCGGTGCTGCAAATAACCTTCTTGCTGCTATGCTTGATAACCATATTCAGCAGGGTAATGCTCTCGGTATTGATGTTAAGCGCATTACATGGAAGCGTTGTGTTGATATGAACGACAGACAGCTTCGCAACATCGTTGATGGTCTTGGTGGCAGAATGCAGGGCGTTCCCCGCGAGGATGGCTTCGATATTACTGTTGCAAGTGAAATTATGGCTGTTTTCTGCCTTGCAACCTCTGTAACAGACCTTAAAGAAAGACTTGCAAGAATAGTTGTTGCTTATGATTACAGTGGAAAGCCCGTTACTTGTGGTGATATTAAAGCTCAGGGTGCTATGACTGCTCTTCTTGTTGATGCAGTTAAGCCCAACCTTGTTCAGACTCTTGAAGGCACACCCGCTTTTGTTCATGGTGGACCTTTCGCAAATATCGCTCACGGATGTAATACAGTCCTTGCAACAAAAATGGCAATGAGCACTGCAGATTATGCTATTACAGAAGCCGGCTTTGGTGCAGACCTTGGTGCAGAGAAATTCCTCGATATCAAGTGTCGTGCTGCAGGTATTAAGCCTAATGCAGTTGTAGTTGTTGCTACCGTAAGAGCTCTCAAAATGCACGGTGGTCTTAAGAAAGACCAGCTTGGTGAGGAGAATATCGAAGCACTTGAAAAGGGTATTCCTAATCTTCTTCGCCATGTTTCAAATATCAAAAATGTTTACAAACTTCCTTGCGTTGTTGCTGTTAACCGTTTTCCCACAGATACAGATAACGAGATTGACTTCATTATCAATAAATGTAAAGAGCTTGGTGTTAATACTGTTCTTTCAACTGTCTGGGCAGATGGTGGTAAAGGTGGCGTAGAGCTCGCAAAAGAGGTTGTTCGCCTTTGCGAAGAGGAGGATAATTCAGGCTTTACATTCTCTTATGAAACAGAATCTTCAATTGAAGAGAAAATCGAAGCGGTTGTAACTAAAGTATATGGCGGTGACGGAATCGAGTTCACAACCAATGCAAAGAAACAGCTTGATCAGCTGAAAGTTGACGGCTTCGGCAATCTTCCTGTATGTATTGCAAAAACACAGTAAGTCGGAGGCCAAGCGGTCTTAGGAAGACAAGGCATATTATCAACTCCTTGGCTCACAGAACGACATGGCTACGATCCGACTTGTGACGGAATCGAGTTCACAACCAATGCAAAGAAACAGCTTGATCAGCTGAAAGTTGACGGCTTCGGCAATCTTCCTGTATGTATTGCAAAAACACAGT
>JAZUOL010000069.1:0-58429 GCA_045604605.1 Acutalibacteraceae bacterium
AGATTTCTACAACAATGAAAGAATTCAATTAAAAACAAAACTGACTCCGATTGAAAAACGAAATCAGTTTGTTGCTTAAAATTTAATATTTTCTACCATATGGTCCTTTTTTGTGCTGTCCGCACAATTTGGGGCAGTTCAGTTTTTTACAGCCACTTTTTTACAGTCTCTTTTATATTTTGAATAATTCTTTTGTATTTCTTGTTGCAATATCGAGCACTGATTGAGCATCAGTGCTTTTTATTTCTGCAATTTTTTCCGCTACGTACGGGATGAGGCTTGAATCATTCCTTTTTCCTCTCATTGGCACGGGTGCCATATAAGGACAGTCAGTTTCAAGTAGAAGCTTGTCAAGCGGAAGTATTTCTGCAACCTCAACGGCTTTTCGGGCGTTTTTGAAGGTTAATGCACCACCAAAGCCTATATACATACCTAATTTTAAAATTTCTTTCGCCGTTTCAACGCTACCCGAGAAGCAATGCAAAACACCTTTTGGTTTGTGCTTTTTTAGAATTTCCAAAGTATCGCCGTGTGCCTCTCTGTCGTGAACGATTATTGGTAAATCCAGTTCTTTTGCAAGAAGAATCTGATTTTCAAAAACCTCTTTTTGCTTTTCCTTTGTATCCTGTCGCCAATAATAATCAAGCCCGATTTCACCGATTGCAACGCATTTTTCGTGCTTTGCAAGGTCTTTTAATATTTCTATATAATTTTCGGGAAGATTTTCAACCTCTTCGGGATGAACACCACAGGCAAAATAAAGGTAATCATATTTTTCTGAAAGCGCAAGAGCTTCCCTTGAGGATTCTAAATCAGCACCGCAGTTTATAACACCGCAAATGCCCGACTCCTTAAGAGAGCCGAGCATATTTTCGCGGTCGTCATTGAACGCTTTATCTGTGTAATGTGCGTGGGAATCAAAAATATTGTTATACATAATTTAATAAAAAATATTCAGAACATTAAAGCTTATGGCAAGAATACGGAATTGAAAATGGAAAAGGGAAAGTGGAAAATTAAGGGGAAGCTACGCTTCCAAACATCATAATTATAATAGCTGACCGCAGGTCCTGAAACTTTCAACTTGCCATTCTCAACTTTCCACTACTACAAGGGTATCTGGTATCTGGCACCTAATTAGCTTAACTGTGTACCTGCAGGGAGACCGTCAACAAATGCAACCTTTATATCTTCCTCGGTAATTTCGCCTGCAAGAATCATACCGTGACTTTCAACACCGCAGAGTGTACGGGGTGCAAGGTTTGCAACAACAATAACCTTTTTGCCTATAAGCTCCTCGGGTTTATACCATTTTGCAATACCTGATGCAACTGTTCTGGGTTCTTTTGTGCCGTCATTAAGAGTTAGTTCAAGTAACTTCTTAGCTTTCTTAATAGGCTTGCAGTCAATAACCTCACAAACACGAAGCTCAACCTTTGCAAAATCGTCATACTGAATTTCAGCAAGACCAATGATTTCCTTTTCTTCCTCTTCTGCTTCTTCCTCTGCTTTAGGAAGAGAAGCTTCAATTTCAGCAAGAGTTTTTTCAACATCAAGACGGGAGAAAAGGGGTGTTGCAACTCCTACCTTAGCGCCTTCTTTAACTGCACCGAATTCTGCGAGAGAATCAAGTGTGTTGACATCTGTGCCGATTTGCTCAAGTATTTTAACGCTTGTTTCGGGCATAAAGGGCTCAAGAAGAACTGCGATAAAGCGGATGCCTTCAAGAAGGTTATAAAGAACTGTGCCAAGTCTTGCTTTCTTTTCCTCGTCCTTTGCAAGTGCCCAGGGCATTGTTTCGTCAATATATTTATTGCAACGCTTTGCAAGGTCAATTACTTTGGAAATTGCATCACTGATTTTGTAAGAGTCAAGCAATTTTGTTACTTGAGGAAGAGTGTCAAGCGCCATTGAAATAAGCTCGTTGTCAATTTCCTCTTTGTTTTCGGGTGACTGAATAACACCGTCAAAATACTTGTTGTTCATAGCAACAGTACGGTTAACAAGGTTTCCGAGAGTGTTTGCAAGGTCGGAATTGAAACGTTCAATGATTGTTTCATAAGTGATGGTTCCGTCCTGAGCATGAGGCATTTCGGAAAGAAGATAATAACGCACTGCATCAACACCGAAGCGGTTGCAAAGGTCGTCTGCATAAATTACATTACCTCTTGATTTTGACATCTTATCGTTGCCTGAAAGAAGCCAGGGGTGACCGAATACCTGCTTGGGAAGAGGCTCACCAAGTGCCATAAGCATAATGGGCCAGTAAATAGTGTGGAAACGAAGAATATCTTTACCGATAATGTGAACATTAGCAGGCCAGTATTTTTTGTACATTTCGGAAGTGTTTTCGGGGTCATAGCCGAGACCTGTAATATAGTTGAGAAGAGCATCTACCCAAACGTAGATAACGTGCTTCTCATCACCGGGGAAGGGAATGCCCCATTTGAATGTGGAACGAGAAATGCACAAATCCTGAAGACCGGGCTTGATAAAGTTGTTTATCATTTCTTTTTTACGGCTTTCGGGATAAATGAAATTGGGATTTTCTTCAATATATTCTTCAAGCTGTTTCTGATATTTACTCATTCTGAAGAAATATGCTTCTTCCTTTTCTTTGCGAACTTCTCTTCCGCAGTCAGGACATTTGCCGTCAACAAGCTGAGAATCTGTAAAAAAGCTTTCGCAGGGTACACAGTACCAACCCTCATACTCGCTCTTGTAAACATCGCCTTTGTCAATGAGCTTTTTAAAGATTTTCTGCACGGATTCCTCGTGTTCTTTATCTGTTGTACGGATGAATTTATCATAGGTTGTGTTAAGGCAATCACAAATATCCTTGATTTCCCCTGCAACCTTGTCAACGTATTCTTTGGGGGAAACGCCTGCCGCAGCAGCATATTCCTCAATTTTCTGACCGTGCTCGTCAGTGCCTGTCTGGAAGAAAACGTCGTAGCCCTGCATTCGTTTGAACCTTGCCAAAGCATCGGAAAGCACAATTTCATAAGAGTTTCCGATATGGGGTTTTCTTGATGTGTATGCAATTGCAGTAGTAATGTAATAGGGCTGTTTGCTCATTTTCTTTTTATCTCCTTTAATCTGTTTCTCGAATGGGAGAAACAGTTTTTTGATTTATTAGTATATTATTATTCGCTCTTTAAGTCAAGCTTAACCTTGCCGATTCCTTTAGCATCAATAGTAACTGAAATATCGCCTTTTTCACCATTGGTGCGAATCCAGAAGGCTCTGTCGCCACCAATAAGCGGGAATTCAGAAGGTCCGATAATTTCTGCCGCACCCTTAACAGTAACCTTAACAGAACTGTCTGCAAAGGGAACTCTGTTGCCGTTCTGGTCTTTTGCAACAATCTGGATTCTTGTTGCATCGTAGGTATCCTCTTCTTTAAGAACACAGGAATCTGCTTTAACATCAATATGAAGCTCTGTAACTGCAGTTCTCACAACAGTTGCAACACATTCGCCATCCTTGTAGCCCTCAAAGGCATAGGTAATCTGCTCGTTACCCCAACCGCCGATATATTTTGTTACAATATCAAACATTCTGTTAAAGGGGATTTTGCCAATAACCATTGCAGCCCCTGCTTTAACGAATTTTGAGGGTGGCATTTTCCATTGCTTTGTCTGAGCGGCAACAAGTGTATCTGTAAGAAGTGCTGCAGCCTTGGGGTCAAGTCCGTCATCAGTTACCAATGAATCACCGATAAAGTCGGATGCAATCATAGGGGGATGGGGAAGGTTTTTGAATTTTGATGAATCGGGGTAAATTGTGCTTGTATATTTACCGTTTTTATAAAGCTTTACATAATCGCAGTTTGTGAATACCCAAACATCGCCGATTGTTCCGCCGGGATGCTCACCGATATCCATAGCAGAGGTTACCTCGAGGAAGGGCTTGTCATCCTGCTGGGAGCGGTAAATTGCCGCACCCATTTTGGGAACACGGAACATATCTGTAACACCGTGATAGCAGATTCTGTCACCGCTGCCAAAGTCCTTATGAGTATTGTAGTCTGCCATACACCAGCCGATAGCACCGCTTGTTCTTGGGTTACCGTAGGCGGAATTGAGAACTCTTGTGTGGCGAAGAGCGTGTTCTGCTCTTACGCCCTCCTTATCAAAGCTCTTTGTTGGGAACATATGACCGTTATGCTCTGTTACAAGGTAGGGAGCAGTAAGGCTCTTTGTAACAAGGGCGGGAGGAAGAAGATTTATGAAGCTACCTGAATGAATAAAGTCATTCATTGTGTAAACATCTTCAAGAAGGTGGCTCATAGGCATATTTCTTACGCCACCTGTCTGACGGGTGTTATCAAGCTCTCTTGCAAGAGCGTTGGTTTTTTCATAGAATTCGTCACAGTCAAGACCCTCGTTAACACGAACACCCCAGAGAATTACGCAGGGGTGGTTTCTGTCGCGCAGAACCATTCGGCGAACATTATCAAGGCAGATATCTCTCCATTCACCCTCACCAAGATATTGCCAGGAGGGCATTTCCGTGAACACTAAAAGACCGATTTCATCACAACGGTCAAGGAAATGAACACTGTCGGGGTAATGAGAGGTTCTTACAAGGTTAAGACCTAATTCATATTTAAGTAAATCTGCATCTGCTCTCTGCACATTTTTAGGCATAGCATAGCCGACATAGGGGTAGCTCTGGTGACGGTTAAGACCTCTGATTTTGATTTTTTTGCCGTTAAGGTAGAAGCCGTCTGTTAAAAATCTGCATTCTCTGAAGCCGAAGCGAACTGAAATCTCGTCTTTGTCGTCAAGCTTCACCTTGAGGGTATAAAGCTTGGGGTTTTCTGTGTCCCAGAGTTCAACATCTGAGACAGCCCATTTAGCATTGATAACTCTTCCGCTGAAATCGGTTTTCTTTTCACCGATAACTTCATCACCATCAAAAAGAGTAAAGGTAAGTTCACCCTTTGCGCTTTCGGAAAGAGTTACATCAATATCAAGAACCTTTTTAGGTTGAAGAACATTCAATGTTCTTACAAAGGCATTGTCAATATATGTTTCGCTTACCTCTTCAAGCCAAACCTCACGATAGATACCACCGTATACAAGGTAATCAACAACATTACCAAAAGGCGGAATTTCATTTCTTTCAGTTGAGTCAAGCTCAACAACAAGAAGATTATCCTTTGCTTTTACTTTATCTGTAATATCAAAGCTGAAAGCATTGTATGCGCCCTTGTATTCACCGATGAATTCATCATTAAGATAAACCCTTGAATAAACTGATGCGCCTTCAAAATGAAGGATGTAGCGTTTTCCTTTTGCTTTTTTGCCTATGTCAAAGTTCTTTCGATAGCAGCTAACGAATTGATAGGATTTTTCGTCAAAGTAGTTCAGGGGTAATTCCTTATTAGTATGAGGAATATCGACAGTCTGAAATTTACTGTCGTCAAAAGAAGCTTTTATCATATCTTCCGAAAATTCGGGAGAATATTTCCAGCCGAAGTTGAGAGAATGTGCGGTACGCATTTTATCATCCTTCCGTTCCTTTAAACAATCACATATATTCTATACTATTATAATATATATGTCAATAAATCGATTTTTGTATTTGTGACTTTGTTTTCTATTACTGCATCCAAAAGTGAGTTTAGGGTTAACCCTATTTTCTCGCCTTTAATACCCTTCTTTTCTAAGTCTTTGCCGTTTATTGCCAACTGAGAAATTGTACAGCATTCATTGTTTTTTTCAATTTCTTCCAACCATTCAAGCGTTTGCGCGGTACCCTCACTTATGTCGCGGTAGCTTTCGCTTAAAGCGCCTCTGTCACTTTTCTTTATAACAAGAAGAGTTTTTATATCTTCCGGAGTTTTTGTTTTCAGGTGCTTTTTAAGCTCGGTTTTAGTTTCCGGTGGCTCGAAGTCGTGGCAACCAACAAGAAATGAAACTCTGTTAATTGTTTTCTTATCAAATTTAAGGCGGGTGAGAATTTCTTTTGCCATTTCACCACCTATTGTGGCGTGATTTTTAAATGTACTATCGCCTTTTTCGTTTAATTTATGGGTGGGTACCTTACCTAAATCGTGCAAAAGCATAGTTAATCTTAATATTCTGTCCTGTGGTATTGTGTCGACAGTATGGCAGATATGCTCCCATACATCATAGGCGTGTTTTTTCCCATATTGAGTGAAATTAACTGCAGGTGCAATTTCGGGAATAAATACTGAAAGCACATCAGGGTATTCCATAAGGATATTGAAAGCGTTTTTACCGCAGATAAGCTTAGTTAATTCAACAGTAATTCTCTCTGCAGAAATGTTTTTTAAAAGTTCCTTATTTTGGTGAATTGCTTTTTTTGTATTTTCATCAATTTCAAAGCCCAGTGTAGCTGAAAAGCGTAAAGCTCTCATAATGCGCAGTCCATCCTCTTGAAAACGGGTGTCTGCATCGCCTACGGTTCTTATTATACCATTATATATATCATATTGTCCGCCGAATAAATCAACGAGCCCGTCTTTTTCATTATAAGCGATGGCATTGATTGTAAAATCTCTTCTTGCAAGGTCATCACCGATGCTACTTGTGAATGTAACATTTTCTGGGTGGCGATTGTCACCATATTCTCCATCAATACGGAATGTTGTGACCTCGTATGGAGTTTTATCTATTATAACAGTAAGTGTTCCGTGCTTCAAACCTGTTTCGATTGTTCTGAAATCCTTGAACAGCTCTTTCGTTTCTTCGGGCAGGGCAGAGGTTGTAATATCCCAATCCCCCGGAATAACACCCATAATACTGTCGCGCACAGCTCCGCCAACGCAGAAGCTTTCAAACCCTGCGTTTTTTAATCTTTCAAGTATTATTTTTACATTGTTCGGAATAGATATAGTCATAGAAGCCCTCTTTTGAATGCAGAATGCAGAATGCGGAATGCGAAATGTCGGGTGCTGCGCACGGCAATTATATTACTATAGTATATATATTATGGTTGAAATCCTGTTTTCTGTCAACAAATAATTACAATTTGACAAAAAAATGGTAAAAAATGGGCTCAAAAGTTACATTTTGTAATTTCTGCACTTTTGCCAAAAGAACCTTTAAAAAAATTGTGGTTGTTCCAAAATTCGCCACAAAATATGGGGGTAAGCCTGATTTTGTGTTCAAAACCTTTGTGAAAAATCCACAAAAAGCACATTTTAAATTATTTGACTTTTACGAAAAGTTGGTTATAATACCAAATGCCATCGGATAACTACGGCATTTTTATTGGTAATTTAAGGTTGAAAATGTGACAATTCAACGTTTTATTGCTGATAAAAACGCCTACAACGGCAGCTTTTCACGACGAAATCGTCATAATTTTGAAACAATAAAAGAAAAGTTGCTTGTCTAAGGAGATATTTATACCATGACAGTCAGAAAAATAGGCGAAACGTCCGTGCATTCGCCGCTCAAAAGAATTGCTCTTTTGGTTTTAGCGGTTGTATTCTTCGTTTCAGTCACAGCGTTCGCCGTACCGCCCGTAATGTATAACGTTATAATTTACGACGGTAATTCGGTTACTGAAGTTTTAACTGCTCAGACCGATGCTGAAGAAATTCTCGCAAATGAGGGAATTGAAATTAATGAAGCACACGGTGACGAGGTTAGCTTTGCTAACTTTGACGGTAAGGACGGCAGTGCCATTATCATAAGAAGAGGTGTCAGAGTTACAATTGAAAGCTTTGACGGAACCTCAAATGCCATATATGCTTTGGGTACAGTAAAAGATGCCCTTGAAAAAGCCGGAATCACTCTTGAAAAGGGTACTGCTCTTAACTATTCTGCAGATACACTTTTAAGTGACGGTATGGTAATTGAAATTTATGATGTTTTTGAAATCACTCTTACAGTTGAAGGAAAAACTGAAAGAAAAAAAGTTTCCGGCAGAACAGTTGGGGATGCATTAAATGCCCTTGGCGTTGAATTACAGGGTGAAGATTTCACACAACCCGCTCTTAATAATGAGCTCAAGGACGGTATGAAAATTTCCGTTTACAGAGTAGATTTAAAAGAGCGTAAAGAAGAAGAATCTATCCCCTACGAAACAGAGTATACCTACTCCGATTCACTCTACAGAAATCGCACAAGAACCCTCCAGAAAGGTAAAGAGGGTACAAAGGCAGTTGTTTATGAGGATCGCTATGTTAACGGCGAGCTTCAGAAGAGCGCAGTAAAATCTGAAAAGGTTCTTTCAAATCCTGAAAAAGAGCTTGTTCAGGTAGGCACAAAGGTGAATGCCGTAACAACAGGTCTTCCCGTAGGAACACCTATCAGCGAAATGGCAGAGCCTTCATATCTTAAAATCGGCGCAAACGGTTTGCCCACAAATTACAAATCAGTTATTAATGCAAAAGCAACTGCATATTGTATTCCCGGTGGTATCACCTCAACAGGTAAAAAGGCTCAGACAGGGTATATTGCAGTTGACCCCAAGGAAATTCCCTATGGTACAGAAATGTATATTGTTTCTGCAGATGGTCAGTATGTTTACGGTTACTGTATTGCTGCAGACACAGGTAGCTACATTTATGATGTTGACTGGACAGTTGACTTATTTATGAATTCCGAGGCACAGTGCAGAAACTGGGGCAGACGTGATGTTATAATATACGTTTTATAATCAAACACCGCTTCGGCGGTGTTTTTTCTTGACAAAGACTTTTTATTGGTTTATATTTAAATGTGGATTTAATACTATAATTTTTACATAATATAAAAGGAGTGTGACATAGTAATGGATTCAGGCAGTAGCGGGCATGGGCGAAGTTGCATTGAAATAAAAACAGCGATAAAGCAATCCATTACGGGTTGTTAACACGATTTTATGTATAGCGGAAAAGGGTTCCTTTTCGGTTAATGTGTCTTTTTGTCGCTGAGCTTTTTAGCTCAGTTTTTTATTTGCATTTCACCTTCCATTCTGCAAAACAGAAAAGGAGGAAAACAATGACAAAAGAAGTTTTTGAAAGATTATTGCTTGAGAAGCAATATAAAGCAATTAAAAGTATTTTTGATACAATGAATCCTGTTGATACGGCATTGCTTTTGCCGGAATTTGAAGATAAGCAGATGGTTATGCTTTTTCGTCTTATTCCCAAAGAAAATGCCGCGATGGTGTTTACCTATATGGAGCCCGAACAGGAGCAGGTGCTTGTTGAGGCATTTACAGACAGCGAATTAAAATTTATTATGGACGATATGTTCATTGATGATACTGTTGACGTTATTGAAGAAATGCCTGCAAATGTGGTAGAAAGAATGCTCCGTATGGCAGGGGATAAGAGAACTGCTATTAACACTATTCTCAATTACCCTGAGGATAGCGCAGGAAGCATTATGACCTTGGAATATATCAGCCTGCATCCTGCAATGACAATCGGTGATGCGCTGAAAAAAATCAAGTCCCGAGGTGAATACTCAGAAACGGTTAACGTCTGTTACGTTATTGAAAAGCATAAGCTTTTAGGTACTGTTACTGCTATGGATTTGCTCACCTGCGATGATGATGAGCTGCTTTCTGAGGTTATGGATGAAAACCCCATAACAGTTAAAACTCTGAGCGATCAGGAGGAAGTTGCTCAGATGTTCAATAAATACGATATGGTTTCAATTCCCGTTGTGGATAATGAAAACTGTATGGTTGGTATTGTTACATTCGATGATGCTATTGACGTTATTCAGGAAGAGGCAGAAGAAGACTTCCAGAAAATGGCGGCTATCGCCCCCAATACTGATACACCTTATCTTAAAATTTCAACCTGGGAGCTTTGGAAAGGTAGAATTCCCTGGCTTCTTCTCTTGATGTTCTCGGCAACTTTTACAGGAATGATCATTTCATCCTTTGAAGATGCTCTTTCAAAATTAGTTGTGCTCACTGCATTTATTCCAATGCTTATGGGTACGGGTGGTAACTCAGGTAGCCAGGCTTCAGTTACTATTATTCGTGGCCTTTCTTTGGGCGAGGTTGAGGTTAAAGATATTTTCAAGGTAATGTGGAAAGAGTTTCGTGTTTCAATTCTTTGCGGTGTGTCTCTTGCGGTTGCTTGTTTTGTGAAGATAATTTTAATTGACGGGCTTCTTCTTAAAACACCGGGCGTTAACAATAATGTAGCTCTTGTTGTGGCGCTTACATTGTGCTTGACTGTTATTTGCGCAAAGTTTATCGGTTGCGTTCTTCCTATTATTGCAAAGAAAATGAAGCTTGACCCGGCAGTTATGGCAAGTCCCTTTATTACAACCGTTGTGGACGGTGTTTCACTTATAGTTTATTTTGGTATTGCGAAAGCGGTTTTGCCTGAATTAATGTGAGGTAACTTATGAAAATCAAGTTTAAAAACGGAACAATAAAAATAATGCAGGTCAGTGATCCCCAGGATTTGCAGTTTGTAAGGCCAACAATGATTCGTATGCTTAATAAAGCGTATGATACTTTAAAACCTGATTTAATTGTTCTTACAGGTGATAATATTCTCGGCAACCATCTTTGTGATGCAAGAATAGGTACAAAAAAGGTTATTAAAGATAAATCGGGCGAAGCAAAGGCAATGAAAATTGCCATTGATAAGCTGGTAGCCCCCATTGAGGAGAGGAAAATTCCTTTCGCAATGATTTATGGTAACCATGATGATATGAACCGCCTCACAAAAGATGAGCAAGCGGATATGTACAGAAAATATAGCTGTTGCCTGGGTCTTGATGATGCAACATCGCCTGATGTCGCAACATATAACCTGCCCATATATTCAGAAGATGGAGAAAAAATCAAATTCAATCTCTGGATGATGGATTCCGCATGGAAGGATAAAGAGCTTGATAAATGCTTCAGCCTTGTTAAACCTGAGGCTATTGAGTGGTACAAAAATAAAAGTGCAGAGCTCAAGAAAAACAATGATGGCGAGCCTGTGCCTTCTTTAATGTTTCAGCACATTCCCTTAATTGAAACCTTTGAGCTTACAGAAGAATGCTCTGAAGATGCAAAGGGTGCAATTAAAACTCCCGACGGTAAATATATTAAGCTGAAAGACTCATGCAAGGGTGTTATGGGTGAATATATTTGCGCTGTTGATGAGAAAACAGGTCAATTTGAAGCAATGAAAGAATGCGATGACATTAAAGCGGTAGTTTTCGGTCACGACCATTGCAATTGCTTTGAGGGCGTTGTGGACGGTATTGATTTTGTTCAGACTGCTTGTGCATCTTTTCGTTGCTACGGCACAAGAAACCGTGGCGTAAGAATTTTTGATATAGATGAAAAAACCGGAAGCTATCAAACAAAATTCTATACGTACAAAGAGCTTATGGGTAACGGTATTCTGAATGAGCTTGCATTTATATGGGATGCAGATGGCTTCCTTAAACAAAAAATCGCCCTTATTGCCGGCGGTGTTGTTGGCTTGGGCGCCCTTATAGGCGGATTAATCGGTCTATTAAAATAAATTCAAAAGTTGACATAAAACACATAGTTAATGTATAATTACATAAGAAAAAGAAAAGTGGGGTGTTACAATGGTTAAATGCAACGTTATCGCTCACAGAGGCGCAAATATTATCGCGCCCCAGAATACAATTGAAGCATTTAAAATGTCCAAGGAAATCGGTTGCGATGGTTTTGAAACAGATATTCATTTAACAAAGGATGGCATTCCTGTTGTTTGCCATAACTTTACCATTGATGAAACCTCAAACGGCACAGGCGCAATTAAAGATATGACCTTGGAGGAGTTGCGCCAATTTGATTTCGGTAGCTATAAAGGCGCTGAATATGCAGGTGTTAAAATCCCGACTTTGGATGAGTTTTTGGAATTAAGCAAATCAATGGGCGATAAAATGAAAGTCCTTGATATTGAGCTTAAAAGCGAGCATTTTGGTGAAGCAGGAACAGAACTTGCAGAAAAAACAATTGATGCAGTTAAAAATCACGGTCTTTTTGATAAGCTCCTTATTTCAAGCTTTGATCCTGCAATTCTTGTTGTTTGTAAAAAAATTGATAAAAATTGCAAAACCGGTATTCTTTATGCACCTGATAAATTAATCGGTATGAAAATTGCTCCCAGACCTGTTGCATTTGCAAAGGAAATCGGAGCGGATGCTTTGCATCCTTACTATATGCTGGTAACACGTCTTTATGTTGAACGTGCTCACAGAGCAGGGCTTCAGGTTAACCCCTGGACGATAAACAAAGAAAGTGTTGCAAAAAAACTTATAAAGTATGGTGTGGATGGTATCATTACGGACGATTCGGCACTTATGAATACACTTTTAGGCAAATAATTATAGAAAGAAGTTTCTATGAACGATATTTTTAAATCCTTGCGCACTTGGGTGGAGATAGATCTTGATGCACTCAAGTGCAATTTTGACGCTGTCAGGAAAACTCTTCCTGAAAACATTAAAATTTTAGCTGTGGTAAAAGCCAATGCTTATGGCCACGGTGCAGTTGGCGTGTCAAAATTCCTTGAGGATAAAGCAGATTATCTGGCGGTTGCTGCAACGGATGAGGCTTTGGAGCTTCGCAAAAACGGAGTGAATTGTCCTATTCTGATTTTGGGGCATATACCCTACGGGGATTATGGTAATATTGTTAAATATAACATTACTCCTACAATTTCCGATTTTTATGAAGCAGAACTTCTTTCAAAAGCCGCAGTTAAAGCGGGGGTAACATCACCCTTGCATATTGCTGTTGATACAGGTATGAATCGAATCGGATTTGCTTGTAATGAAAAATCTGTTGAAGAAATCAAAAAAATAAAAACACTCTCCAACATTGAAATTGAAGGTGTTTTCAGTCATCTTGCAGCGGCAGATATGCTGGACAAATCATATACAAAAATGCAGGCTGAAAAATTCGATAAATTTGTTTCTGATTTAGAGAAAGCCGGAATAAATGCCCCTGTTAAGCACCTTTATAACTCTGCTGCAATTGCAGATTTGGAAAAGAAATATGATATGGTGCGTCAAGGAATCATTCTTTATGGCTTAAAACCCTCTGACGAGGTTGAGTTTAATAATATATCAGTTCCGCAACCTGTAATGTCAATGAAAACCCGCGTGGTTCAAGTGAAAACCTTGCCCCCCGGGGTCAGCATAAGTTACGGTTGTACCTACACTACCGAAAAGGAAACTCGAGTTGCAACCCTTTGCGCAGGGTATGCTGATGGTGTAACACGAGTTCTTTCCAACAATGGAGAGGTGCTTATAAGAGGAAAGCGCGCTAAGATTATCGGCAGAGTTTGCATGGATCAGTTTATGGTGGATGTAACGGAAATCCCACAGGTTGAAGCAGGAGATACCGCCACAATTTTCGGTACAGACGGAGAGGAAACAATTTCCGTTGACGAAATCGCCAAAAAAGCAAACACAATAAATTACGAAATTATTTGCAACATCAACAGCCGTGTTACAAGAGTTTATATGAGAAACGGCAAGGTTGAAAGTGCATTTGGTTATTTGTTAAGTGATTAATGTAAAATGGGATGTAAAAAAACTTTGATTTTTTACATCCCATTTTATTATTCGGCGCATTTTCGCGCCCCGAAACTTGCCACTTTCAAGTTTCAACTTTCAATTAAAAAACACCTTGGAAAACCAAGGTGTTTTTTGTTGTTACATTTCGCTAAAGCCCGCACCATCAAAGAAGAGGTAAAGGATTTCGCTTAACATCTGGAAAATCTGCTTGAGAGCATCGCCAAAGTTCAAATATGCGCCGTTTTCTTTTTCTTCGGGCTCTACATCTCTGTTAAGAATCTGGTCGCGTACTGTATAGAAATTGCTCTTTGCTTCTTCAAATGCATCAATATCAACATTTGTCTGTTCAAGCTGAGCTTCTGCCTTAGCAATTGCATCTTCGAGAAGTGCCTTTTCCTTGTCTGTAAGGTCGCTTGTGTCATATTTTTTCATCTCTTCAACATCACGCATAAGACCTTTTGAATTTCTGCCAACGTTGAACTGAGGGAATTTATCAGGCTTTGAGAAAACATCAACAAATGTTTCGTCTGTAAGGAGCTCTGTAACAAGCTTCATAATAACATCATTTGAACCTGTTTTTTCGTGATCCTGATTGTAGAAATAGAAGGTTGTTTCAGGAAGGAGACCTGTGCAGGCATCAACAATGCCGTTGGGGTCAACGTGGTCGTGAGCGTTGGGGTCAGTACAATTGTTATGTGTTGCAACATAGTCTTCACCAAGCTGAACATCAACACCATAGCTGAAAGCACCCATAGATGTTGAATCAAGCTGAATGATACCGTCTGCATTCACATCATCATAGGAATCAACGAGCTGATAAAGGGGATAGTTGTAGTCAACGATATCGAATACCTTAACGCCGTCATCAATCGCATTGAGGATGTTTTCATAACGGTTGCATTGTGCGCCATAGAACCAGTCAGTCTGCCTGCGGATTTCTTCAAGACCTTCATCCATAAGATACATTTCGCGGCAAGCTTCGTAGTTACCTGAGGGGCAAAGTCCCCACATTAGAGTTGAATATCTCATATAGTCCATAATAAGAGTATTAACTGCAGTGTCAAGAATGCTGTTTACATTTGCATTGGGCATAATGCGGAGAACAACGTTGATAAGATAGCTCATCATATCTTCTTCGCCCATAAGAGAGGGAAGCATTGTTGTGTAAAGCTCTGCATCATCAATAAGACCATACTGATAAATTTCACCAATAAGGATTGAACCGTCAAGTGCGGGAACAACATAGATGATTCTGTTGATATCTTCTGCTACTGAACGGCCGTTATCAGCATAAATCTGCATAAGTCCGTTTGCAACAGAACCGCCCTGGCTTATAGGTACGATATTAACCTTGTCTGAGCCTGAGTCTTCCTTAACAAACTGGATGAAATCATAAAGCTCCTGAGCAGTATCAATCATATTGCCAAATGAAGCGTATGAGAAGAAATAAAGGTTTTCGCCACCTGCGATATCAATATAATTCTGCAAGGGAATCTGGTCGAGAATGTATTCCTGGTCATGAGCGCTCAGGTCAGCAAAGCTGTCGTTATATTTTGTTGCACGGATATCGTGAACAAATTTGCCGTTTTCATCACAACGGCTTTTTTCCATAAGTGCTTCGCCGAGAATGTCTGCAATTGCCTGTGCTGCCTTATTGTCTTTATCCTGCTGATCCATAAGAAGCTTGGAAATGGGAATAAGGGCATCAGTAAGAGCCATTCCAACAATTTCGATGGTTGAACCCATAAAGAAGGGAGGCTCAAGACCTGTATCTTTGCCGTCTTCATAATACTTTGTTTCGCTCTGGAAGATACCGGGGATTACGATTGAGGGGGTGTAAGCTTCGTCGATTGCAAAAGCAGTTGCAGAGAAGCAACCCACCAACATAATAACCGAAAGAACTAAAGCGATGATCTTCTTTGATTTTTTCATTACTATCATTCCTTTCAAGAATGTAAATTTACACAGATAAATTATAACATAAAAAAATTTTTTGTAAATATTTTCTATAAAATTGTTTGTTGTTTTTGCAAAGGATGCCTTTTGTTTTTATAAAACTGTGTTGCTTTTGTGGCGAAAATGCTTGACAATTTAAATGCTTATATGTATAATATCACTTGCTAATTTAAAAGGCGTGCTGATATAGCTCAGGCGGTAGAGTGCATCCTTGGTAAGGATGAGGTCACCGGTTCGAATCCGGTTATCAGCTCCAAACGAAAATCCGTTCTCGCAAGAGGGCGGATTTTCGTTTTATTATTCATTATTCATTTTTCATTATTCATTCTTCATTAAAAAGCATACAGTTTTTTACTATTCACTAAAGTTTTAAGAAAACACATCCGCATCCTAAAATGAGTGTTTTAAAAAAAGGGTACGGTCGGTCGAAATAAGAAGGTAATCGCAGAATATATAAGAAATCAATTAGAAGATTACTCAGCAGACCAACTGAGCATCAAAGAGTATGCAGACACGTTTACAGGTAACAAGATAACTAAGCAAAAATAAATGCACTTTTTTCTATCCACTAAAAAGGAGCTGTAAAAAACTTTCGTTTTTTGCAGTTCTTATACTTTTCAATATCCACCGCACCTGATGAGGTGTTATTTTTTTTTGAAAATTTTGAAAAAATTTGTAATTTTCTGAGAATTTTGACATATATACATGAAAAGCCAAAAATTAAGTTGGAAATCGAATTTTACTCATCCTGACACAGATTAAAAATTTCTAAGTTTAGCTTTCGGGCGTAATTCAATGCCTTATAGGCTCCGCCGTATTCACGCTTGACATAAAAAATTCCGAAGCGGCTGTTTTCTATCATCCATTCATTTCTTTTGGTTATGGCACTTTTGTAATAAACACCGGCTAATTCATCGGGAATTATAATATCGTCATATAATTCGGCATAATAATCTTTATTTGTGTTAAGTTCGTTGGAAAAATAGGGGCGGATCAGAATTAATTTTATATCATTGTGATTTTGTTTTGCTTTTCTTACCATTGAAGAACAAAGCTTATCAAAGTCACCGTGATCTCCCACTATGAATGTTGTAACATTTTTGTTTTCAATTAGTTCGCAGATTTTTTCATAAAGCCGGTTACCGATGCTTTCAAAAACTTCACGGTGACCGAAAAAGCAACAGGTATTATTCATAAAAGCACCACACATTCAAGATGTTTATATTTATGATAATACACAATCAATTGTTGCAAGTCAATTTTAAATCTAAATAAAAAGGGTAGGTCAAATATGGAAAAGATGAAAGTGGCAAAAAGAATAGGAGAGTTGAGGGCAAATAAAAAGGTTTCAGCAAGAGATATGAGTTTATCTCTCGGGCAGAGCGAGAATTATATTAACCATATTGAAAACGGAAAAGCCTTACCTTCTATGACGGGATTTTTCGGAATTTGCGATTATTTCAATATTACTCCGGGCGAGTTTTTTGCCTATGATAAAAAGAATCCTGATATTATAAGCAATTTAAATGAAGTGTGCAAAGATTTGACAAAAGAGCAATTGGAGCTATTGGTTTCTCTTGCGGAGAATTTGAGAAAGGTCAATTCATAATGCTTAATGTGAAATTCGCAATTAAGTGGGTGCAAAAATGTACCGCAGACATTGTAGGGGTCGGTTAACCGAACCTTGTATTATACCTATGGTTTAATCAGGCTTTGAGAGCGAAAAGAAAAAGCCACCTGTTTTTCAGGTGGCTCAGATATGTGATAGCATTATGCACAGCAAGAAATATAAATGCTAGTGAGCAGTACTGATTCTTCGTAGTCGCAACGAGTGCAAGCACCATAGTCATAAGTCTTTTTCAAACATCTGGGTGCTGTAGTTCTAACTTTGTGGTTTATTTGGTAAACTTTGGATGTTTCTAATTTATGACCAAATAATGTGCAGGTGAGTCCGTATGTAGATGAATCATCATTGTGCTCTTCTTCATTTGTATAATAAGCAATGATTTTTGCTTTGGTTTCTTCAGAAATGTTTTCATTTTCGATAATAATTACAGTATTTTCGTCAACTGTTGTTTCAGCAGCATTTGTGGGCATTATAAATGCGCAAAATAACATTGCAACAGTAAGTGCAAGTGCCAATATTCTTTTAGTTTTCATATTTTATTTCCTCCATATTTTCTAAAACTTTGATAAGCTCATCTCTGCTTGAATGTGTAACGGTGTATAAATTATTGTTGTGAATAAAATATGCTTGTGATTGTGATACATCAATCATTGAACACATATAGCACACCGTATCATTAATAGTGATAATTTCATTACAATATGATTTTACACTGTCTTCGATTTTTGAATTGGTTATTATCTCTATAGATAAATCGGTATCACTTGATGCTATTGAAAAAATTCTGTTCTCGTTTCTTTCTGAAATTGAAACAAGTTTAACTTTAGATTTATTGTTTTCATCTAAGGGGTTTAATAAACTAATCTTTTCATGTTCGACAGCTTCTTCAATGGAAGAATATCTTCTGGAGTTAGCATCTTTCCCATACGTACTCTCACCAATATTAAGTTCTTTACCGAAAGGTATGAATTCATATGTGCCGAGGAAATCCTCAAGAATGTTAACAACAGTTCTTTCTGAGCTGAACGAAAAAATACTTAACAACGCAACCAATATAGCTATACATGCAGCAACAAGCCATATTTTCTTCTTACTAATAATCTTTTTAGGGGCTTCTACCGTTTCGGGCGCGGCTTTTGCCTCATCTTCCGGATGGAAGATTTTTCTGACCTGATTATTAATGAATTCGGGGCTGTGTTCAATGTGCTTGTCCTGCAAATCAAGAAGGACATCAACGCAGGATTTTATTAATTCTTCATCCATTTCCTCTAATGGTTTATTTGCTTCGCAATCGCAAATGAAGTTTAAAAATCGGATTAATTTCCTTTTTTCTTGTGTTGTAAGTTCCATTAAAACAGCTCCTTTCCCGAAAAGAAATATTTCTCCTTTCAACTATATATGTCATAAAGTTGAAAATATTACAAAAAAATTCGAAAAATTTTAAAATTTTTCGAATTTTTTTTGATTTGTTTTTAAAAGAATGTTCTGATAATGAATTGACCAAAGCCTGAAAAGGCGATTTTTGCAAGTCCTTCAAGCTTGCGGCGCAATCTGAAAGCCTTTGTGCCTACATTGGCGGTAGTCAACCCCATTTCTTCTGCTATTTGGTTGTGCTTTTTGCCTTCTACAAATTTTTTATAATAAAGAGTATATTCATCTTTGTCTAATGTGCTTAATATAACATTCAAACTTTTTTGAATCTGCTCATCGCTTACTGTGTAGTATGTATCAAATGTTGCCAATATATCATCCCAGGAATTCATGCTTTCTTCCAAAGACAGCATTAACTGCCGTTTTTTGTTCTTTCTGTAGAATTCATGGCATTTCTTATTTGCAACGGAAATAACCCAACGGCTGATTATATCATCACTTAAAATATCAAGCTTTTCATAAAAAAGCAAAAAGGTATCTTGAGTAATTTCTTCTGCGTCGTGCTTTGAAATCTCCTCTTTTCTGTATACAAAATGAAAAACTTCATCGTACAATTCTTTTGATAATTCTTCAGCTCTTGCTTTGGTTATCATAATACTTGCCCTTCCGTCTGATAAAGCTCCTGTTTTTCTGACCGCATATCGACATTATAACATACTTTCTTCACTTCTGCGACAATTTTATGAATTTTTTGTAAAAAATGTTAAAGGTAGAGATTTTGAGCATTACAGAATTTTTATACACGCTTTGCATGATGATATGCAGTCCTTACGGACTGATGAGATACAACGATAGCGTGGCTATCGCTGATGATATACCATTGCTTTCACAAACAACTCGGCTTTAGCCGAATATCACTGCGGAGCAATATCACTTTCGAAGAAAATAAAACTCGCATAAGCGAATAGAACTGAAAAAAGACTTCACTTTTGTGAAGTCTTTTTTCTGGTGGAGACGGTGGGGATCGAACCCATGACCTCTTGACTGCCAGTCAAACGCTCTCCCAGCTGAGCTACGCCCCCGTATTTTAGTGAATAGTGAAAAGTGAATAGTGAAGAGGTGTTGAAACCTTTGCTTCAAACTACTACTGTGAGAGTATAGCATTTCGTGTTTTATTCGTCAATAGAAATCGGGTGAAAAATATTTGTATTTTTCTTGTTTTTTTATTCTTTTTCTATTCCCTTTTTAATGTATATATGTTATACTTTAGTATGTATAATTAGGTGTAGTAGGTGCCTTTGGCATCATGTAATACGGAAGGACAGTTTAAATGGCAAAAATTATTTCCATTGTTAATCAGAAGGGTGGCGTTGGCAAGACCACAAGTGCAGTTAATCTTGCGGCGGCTTTGGGTGCTCTTGGTAAAAGAGTTTTGCTTGTTGATATTGATCCTCAGGGTAATACCACAAGCGGATACGGAATTTCCCGTAAAAATCTTGCGGCAACCTCTTATGAAATTTTAATAGGCTCGGCAACTGCCGCATCGGCTGTTATAAGAACAAAATTTCAGGGAGTTGACATTATACCCTCTAATATAAACCTTGCAGGCGCGGAGCTCGAGCTTGCGGTTATCGAAAAGCGTGAGGCGGTTTTAAAAAATGCGCTTGCTCCTTTGCAGGCGAATTATGATTTCATCTTCTTTGATTGCCCGCCATCTTTGGGGCTTATAACCCTCAATGCCCTTACAGCGTCCGATAGCTTTCTTGTTCCTATTCAATGCGAATATTACGCCCTTGAAGGACTTTCTCAGCTTATGGCAACGGTAAGGACAATAAAAAGGCTTTATAATCCTCTGATTGAGCTGGAGGGTGTGCTTCTTACAATGTATGACGGAAGACTTAATCTTACTCAACAGGTTGTTACAGAGGTTAAAAATTTCTTTCCCAAGAAGGTTTATGCAACTGTAATTCCCCGTAACGTCAGACTTTCCGAAGCGCCATCATTCGGTGAACCGGTTATTTACTATGACAGAGGTTCGAGAGGTAGCGAAAGCTATATGTTACTTGCAGAAGAATTTTTGAGAATGCAATTATAAGGAGACAAAAATAAATGGCAGTAAAAAAATCCGGACTCGGCAGAGGCTTTGATGCAATTTTTGCCGATAATTCCGTTGAAGATATTTCTACGGGTGTCAGCACGGTTAAAGTAAAATTGCTTGATATTGAGCCCAATCGTGACCAACCCCGAAAACAATTTGATGAAGAAGCTCTCAATGAGCTTTCTAACAGTATTGCTCAGCATGGTGTTCTTCAACCCTTGCTTGTAAGACCGATGCCCGATGGCGGCTATCAGCTTGTTGCAGGTGAAAGACGTTGGAGAGCCTCCCGAATGGCAGGATTAACGGAGGTTCCTGTTGTAATCAGAGATTTAACGGATTCTCAGGTTGCAGAGCTTGCACTTGTTGAAAACCTGCAGAGAGAAAACCTTAATCCTCTTGAAGAGGCAAACGGCTATAAGGAATTAAGTGATAAATTCGGCTATACTCAAGAAAAAATTTCCGAAATTGTGGGGAAATCCCGTCCTGCAATAGCAAATGCTTTAAGACTTCTCAATTTGCCTGAAGATGTTCAGGAGATGGTTTCAAACGGAAGTCTTTCAATGGGTCACGCAAGAGCGATTTTATCTCTTGCTGACGATAAAATGAAAACAGACCTTGCGAAACTTGTTGTAGCTAATGACCTTTCCGTAAGAGAAACGGAAAGAATAGCAAGAAATATGGAGAAGGAAGCTCCTAAAGGCAAAAAAACCAAAAAACGTAATCCATATTACGATGAAGCAGAGCTCGCTCTTTCAGAGGTTCTTGGAAGAAAAGTTAAAATAACAAAGTCTTCTAAAAAGGGTGCTCTTGAAATTGAGTTTTTTGATGATGCAGACCTTAAAAAGCTTTTGAAGATTTTTGATAATGAGTAATAGGTAGAGGAGATAGAAAAATGATTGATATCAAATTTTTAAGAGAAAACCCCGAAATTGTTAAACAGAATATTAAAAATAAATTCCAGGATAAAAAAATAGGTCTTGTTGATGAGGTTATTGCTCTCGATGCTGAAAGCAGAAAGGTGAAGGGCGAAGCAGATAATCTCCGCGCTTCAAGAAACAAGAACAGTAAGATGATCGGTGCTCTTATGGCTCAGGGTAAAAAAGACGAAGCAGAGGAAATGAAGAAAAAGGTTTCCGAGGATGCAGCTCGTCTTGCAGAGCTTGAAAAAGCAGAATCAGAACTTTCCGAAAAGGTTACAGAAATAATGATGAATATTCCTAATATCATTGACCCGTCTGTTCCGATTGGTAAGGATGACAGTGAAAATGTTGAGGTTGAGCGTTACGGTGAGCCTCTCGTTCCTGATTTTGAAATTCCTTATCACAGAGAAATTATGGAACGCTTTGAGGGTATCGACCTTGACAGTGCAGGTCGTGTTGCAGGTAACGGCTTCTATTACCTTTGCGGTGATATTGCAAGACTTCATTCTGCAGTTATCTCCTATGCAAGAGATTTTATGATTGACAGAGGATTTACTTATTATATTCCTCCATTTATGATCAGAAGCAATGTTGTAACAGGTGTTATGAGCTTTGCTGAAATGGATGCAATGATGTACAAAATTGAGGGTGAAGACCTTTACCTTATCGGTACAAGCGAGCACTCAATGATCGGTAAATTTATTGACACAATTATTCCCGAGGAAAAGCTTCCTCAGACACTTACCAGCTATTCACCCTGCTTCCGTAAGGAAAAAGGTGCTCATGGTATTGAAGAGCGCGGTGTATACAGAATTCACCAGTTTGAAAAGCAGGAAATGATTGTTGTTTGTAAGCCTGAGGACAGCCCTTATTGGTTTGACCAGCTCTGGAAAAACACAGTCGATCTTTTCCGTTCGCTTGATATTCCCGTAAGAACTCTTGAATGCTGTTCAGGTGACCTTGCAGACCTTAAGGTGAAATCAGTTGATGTTGAGGCTTGGAGCCCCCGTCAGCAGAAATATTTTGAGGTTGGATCTTGCTCAAATCTTTCCGATGCACAGGCAAGAAGGCTTAAAATCCGTGCAGGTGGCAAGGAAAAGAAATATTTCCCCCATACTCTTAACAACACAGTTGTTGCACCCCCAAGAATGCTTATTGCATTCCTTGAAAACAATCTCAATGCAGACGGAAGCGTAAACATCCCCGAAGCATTAAGACCTTATATGGGCGGAAAGGAAAAACTTATACCGACAGTATAAGTTTTTCAATGCGGAATGCAGAATGCAGAATGCAAAATGAATGGGATGCTACGCATCCGAGTATAATAAGGAATTTGTATGTATAAAGATAGACGAGAAGATAATTTTAAAAAAAATAAACGGGATTTTGACAACAGGGATGATTTCAGAAGAGAAGGTGATAATCAGCCCGATAAGGATATAATTTTCGGAAGGAATTCTGTCAGCGAAGCTATCAGAGCAGGCAGACCTCTTGATAGTATTATGGTTGCAAGAGGTGAGCGCACCGGCTCAATTCCGAAAATACTTTCAGATGCCAAAAATTCAGATATTCCCGTAAAAGAGGTTGACCGCAAAAAGCCTGATTTCATGTGCGGTCACGGAAATCATCAGGGTATTGTGGCAGTTGGTGCAGTTAAGGCATATTCAACTGTTGATGATATTTTTGCTCTTGCAGAGGAAAAAGGTGAAGCACCCTTCATAATTGTTTGCGATGAAATTGAGGACCCGCATAATCTGGGAGCCATAATAAGAACTGCGGAAGCCTCAGGTGCTCATGGTGTAATTGTTCCAAAAAGACGAAGTGCACCCTTGAGCTTTGCAGTTTCCAAAACAAGTGCAGGTGCGGTAGAATTTATGCACGTTGCAAGAGTAACTAATATTCCCCAGACTCTTGAGGAATTAAAAGAGCGTGGGGTTTGGGTTTACTGCGCGGATATGGACGGCGAAACATTTTATTCCGCAAACCTTAAAGGTGCTGTAGCGCTTGTTATAGGTTCGGAAGGTAAAGGCGTAGGCAGACTCGTAAAAGAAAAATGTGATGTGGTTCTTTCAATGCCTATGAAAGGAAAAATAAATTCTCTTAATGCATCTGTTGCGGCAGGAATTTTGATGTATGAAATTTCTAAACAAAGAGATATGTGATAATTGTTTTGTGAGGATTAAAGATAATGGCTGACGAACGAAAAACACCAAGGAAATGGTCCCTTGAAGAAATAGATGAGCTTCTTCAAGACAGTGGTATGCTTCCTAAGGAAGAGGATTCGGCAAAGGAATCCGCTCCTGTTAAAAAGGCGGAAGCAATAAATCCGCGTCCTGTCAGAAATGATGAAATAGACCACAGAATTATTTCAGAAAAAATAGAACGTTCTGAAGGTAGCGGTGAACCGCAGGTTTACGGCGCCTTTGTCAGTGAAAAGTACAGGGACAGATTTTTTAACAGACCCATTCAGAATATTGAAAAAACTGCAGAGCATCAGATTGTTCCGGAAGAAGAAATGCAGTATGAAAGAAGCGGATTTGTTAAGCAAAAAAGCAGATTTGAGCATACCAAGGAGCTTTCTCCCGTTCCTACACTTGTTCCTGACGAAAAAATGGCAGAGCTGGGTTCAATAGATAAAACTATGGTTTTTGGCGGAAGCCCAGAAGATGATTTTGATGATGCAAAATATCAGGATGCAAAAACCCGTACAATTGCTTTGCGCTCATTAGCTGTTACGGACGGCAATGCTCACGAGCAAGAGCTTCCGGAAGAATATGATGATTCACAGTTGTCCTTTGAGGGCTTTCACACGGAAGATGTCAACGTTGTTGATGAAAGAGAAGTTGAAGAAGAATTAATTAAAAAAAGAAAAGAGAAAGCAGAAAATTTCACTATAACAAGTGAAATTTCTAAAGAAGAGAACGAGGCAACACAAAAGAAATACGGAACAGATGAATATCGTACCGAAGACGATAAGTTTAAGGTTGCATATTATTTAAGAAAAAATAAAAGTGCTGCTGTTTCAGGTATGGTTGTTACTTATGTTTGCTTTGGAGCTTTAGCTATATTATCAATAATTGCAAAAAATTTCCCCGGATATGAAAAAGGCGTGCTGCTGACCGGTTTGATACTTCTGATTGTTGTAGCTCTTGCTAATATCAGCTCGCTTTTTGATGGCTTGCGTTCCTTTAAGGGGTTAAGATTCGGAAAAAATGCAGGTTCGATTTTGTGCCTTGCGGCAGCATTTTTACAAAATATAGTTTTCCTTATCTCAAACTCAGATCCCTTTGAAAATGGTCTTGCTCTTTTGGGTGCGGCGGCAGTTTTGCCCTTGGCATTCAATAAAACAGCAGATTATTTTGAGTTCCGAAGAATATCCGATAATTTTGAGTATATTGCGAATAACCAGCTTTATTCAATCGGTAAAATAGATAAAAAACAAACTGCTTTTGAAATCGGAAGAGGGCTTCTTTTGGATGACCCGATTATCCTGGCATCTCAAAAAACCAGCTTTCCCAGAAGGTTTATTGAGCTTTCTCAGAAATATTACCCCTCTGACGATATCAACAAGCACCTTGTTCCCATAGGCTTCGGTGTTTCTGTTCTTGTGGGAGCTGTAACGGTTCTTTTGACAAAAGATTATCTTTTTGCGGTAACTGCATTAACCGCGTCTGTATGTATAAGTGTTCCGTATTTTTCATATCTTGTTGATGCGTTTTTAATTTCAAAGGCATCAAAAAAGCTTTTGGAAAAAGGCGGTATGATTGCAGGCTGGGATGCTTTCAGAGAATGCAATCTTGCCAACGCCATTGCTGTTGACAGCGCTGATATATTTGATGAAGACGGCGGAAATGTTTACGGAATTCATCCTTTTTATGACATTCAGATAGATGAGGCGATTTTATACACTGCCTCCCTTCTTATAAAATCCGGCGGACCTTTGGGCAATCTTTTCAAACGCATTATAGTGGGTGAAACCTCTCTTTTGCCACCGGTGGATACCCTTACCTATGAAGATAAATTGGGATTATCAGCCTGGATTTTTAACAGACGTATCCTTGTGGGTAACGGCGATCTTCTGAGAAATCACAATGTGACTATTCCGGATACTGCGCTTATAGAACGTCATCTGTGCGAAGGAAGATATCCGCTTTACCTTGCAGTTGATGGTAAAGCAGCAGCGGTTTTTATTGTTTCTTACGATATCAATAATGTAAATGCAAAGCTTCTTAAATCAATTGAGAAAAACAGCGTCTCGCTTCTGGTTCGTTCAGATGATGCAAACATTACTGATGAGATGGTTTCAACAAAGCTTTCTCTTCCTCAGAGCGGAGTTAAGGTCCTCTCTGCAGTTTCGGGTGATATTTATAAAAATTACTGTGCAGGAGTTACCTCCGCTGCAGACGCACTTTTAATGCATGACGGAAAACCACAATCTTTTTTATATGCTGTTAACTCTGCTTTTTCCTTAGGCTCTGTTAAACATATTTTAAATATTTTCCAGACCTGTGCTATGGGCGTGGGGCTTGCAATTGTCAGCGCTCTTGCATTTGTTTCCGGCATTTCTGCATTGGGTTGCTTTGATGTTGTGGTTGTTCAATGCTTTTTTGCAGCTTTTACAGCTTTTGTTATGGGCGGTAGGCATATTGCTTCTGACAGAAGGTCAAAAAAGAGACGCAGAAAATCATAGGTCGTCTGCATCTTGCACAGGATGCTCGTCATACAAGGGACAACCTGTATAAGAACCGTTTACATCATTTTTGATTTTATCGGTATTGAAATTTTCAAGAGTTTCTAATGCTTTTTTTGTTGGATTTTTCTTTTCCATTTAAATACACCTCGCAAATAGTATGGCGAGATTTCAATAATATAAACATTAAAAGGAGAAAATAATTTATGAGAAAAGTTCGTTTAGGTATTATCGGTGTCGGTAATATGGGTTCGAGCCATATAAAGAATTCGCTTAAAGGACTGATGCCTGAAATAGAAATTACCGCGGTTGCTGATATTAAACCCGACAGACTTCAGTGGGCAAAGGAACAGCTTCCCGATGTAAAGACTTTTGATACAGCATCTGCTCTTATGGATTCAGGTGAGGTTGAAGCGGTGCTTATTGCAACTCCTCACTATGATCATCCTCCGCTTGTAATTGAAGCGCTTCAGAAAGGTCTTCACGCTATGAGTGAAAAACCTGCGGGTGTTTATACAAAGCAAGTAAGAGAAATGAATGCGGTTGCAGATAAAAGCGATAAGATATTCGCTATAATGTTCAATCAAAGAACAAATTGCCTTTACAGAAAAGCAAACGAACTTGTAAAAAGCGGAAAATTCGGTGAGATAACCCGTGTAACATGGATTATTACTGATTGGTACAGAACTCAGGCATATTACAATTCAGGCGGTTGGCGCGCTACCTGGTCAGGTGAAGGTGGCGGTGTGTTGCTTAATCAATGTCCTCATCAGCTTGACCTTTGGCAATGGATATGCGGTATGCCTGAAAAAATCACCGCAGTTTGTCATGAGGGCAAATGGCACGATATCGAGGTAGAAGACGATGTTATGATTTATGCCGAATACCCCAATGGTGCAACAGGAACATTTATTACAACAACAGGTGATTACCCCGGCACAAACAGACTTGAAATTACACTTGAAAAAGCAAAGCTTATTTGCGAAAACGGAAAGCTTATTGTGAATGAGCTTAAAGATAAGGTTACTGATTTTACTAAGAATGCTGAAGAGGGTTTTGGCAGCATTGAATACGAAACCTACGAAGCGGAACTTGATGGCAGAAATATTCAGCATCCTGAGGTTATGAATAAGTTTGCAGGCGCGATTCTTCGTGGAGAGCCTCTTGTGGCTTCCGGTCAGGAAGGTATCAATGGTCTTATGATTTCAAATGCAGCATTCCTTTCCTCTTGGTTAGGTGAAAAGGTAACTCTTCCCATTGATGAGGAGCTTTTCCATAAGATGCTTCAGGACAAAATTTCCGGATCAACCTTTGTTAAAGAAGTAAAAGAGGTTGTTAACGAAAATATGGACTCAACTTATTAAGATTTTTACAAAATATTAAGGCGGAAAATTATGATACTCAAAATTTCGAAAATTATTATATGTGTAATTGTGGCAATGAGCTTGTTTTGCAGTTCAATGACTGTATTTGCAGAGCCGGAAGTGGATTTTGATTTTAATATTCAACCGGTTGAGCCAACTACACAAAAAGTTGCAGATACAACTGAGAGCGAAACAAAAAAGAATGACAAAACTGATAAGGATGACGAAGCTGATAAGGAAGTTGAAAAAGACACAACAAAATCTGAAACTAAAGCTCCGTCATCAACTAAAGCCGAAACCACAAAAAAACCAACTAAAAAGCCGGATAAAACAAATGAGACTACAAAAAAGAACTCCGGCGATAACAAAGAAACAACCAAGGTTCAGAATAAACCAACAGAAAATACAAATAAGCAGGAGCCGGAGAAAACTACCGTTCCTTCAACTACTCGTCCTGCTCCGACAAAACCTTATACACCACCACAGAATAACAATAATAATGTTCAGGCGAATGCCAATAACAATGCCCAAACAACCGAAGAAGCATTTGAGGATGAATCCTTACCTGAAGGTGCATTTTATGTTTATCTTGAACGAAACAATGGTCAAAGAAGACTTACAACTCTGATGGAGAAACCCGGTTTGGTTCCGGAGCCCTCTGAACCTACAAGAGCAGGATATGTATTTGATGGTTGGTATGCAGATTCTAAATTTGAAACCTTGTGGAATTTCTTTACTGACGAAGCAAATGAACCAATAACTATATATGCCAAATGGGTTGCAGATCCCAATACAATCGTATACGATATTATTGTAGAGGATTGCGTTGGCGGAAAAATCGAGGTTAGCCCTCAAAAAGCAAGTCTTGGTGAACCGGTTGTGATTAATGTTATTCCCGATGAGGGGAAAAGACTTGTTCAGGGAAGTATTTGCATAAACGGTGAGCCAACAGATTTCTTGAGCTTTGTTATGCCTAAGGGAAAAGTGGTTATTTCAGCTTCTTTTGAAGATGTACCCGAAAAGCCTCTTCAGGTTGAAGAGGAAAACAATCTTCCCAAATACATTATTTTGGGTGTGTTGGGTGCGATTATACTTGTTGCAATTATAATTGTCCTCAAAAAGAGACATGATTTTAATGCGGATTTAGACCCCGAAGAAGAATTATATGTACCGGAAGATGATGGTGATAATTGGATTGATGAAACTATTGTTGTTGAAGATGGTTTCGTTGAAGGTAAGAAGGTTGTTGAAAATACAGAACCTGATTATGGCGCACCGGATTTGGATGAAGATGATTTAGATTAAAAGAAGAGGTGTAAAAAACGACCCGTTTTTTACACCTCTTTGATTTAATTATAGTTAATTGCTACCATTAACAACATAATGAGTGCAGAAAAACCGAATTCTGCAACAAAAAGCTTCCACGACCATTTTAACCATTTGCCGTAGGAAACGCCAATAAGACCGATTGCAATAATCATAAGACCGCTTGTGGGATAAAGAAGATTTGTGAAGCCATCTGCAATGCAGAAGGTTGTAACAACACTTTGCCTTGTGATACCAACAAGGTCTGAGAGGGGTGCTACAAGTGGCATTATAAGGAATGCCTTTGCAGTACCGCTACCAATGAAAAATTCAAGGACCGCAATAACTGCAAAAAGGATGAATATTGCAATATAGGGTGAAACTCCATGCATTGCATTATTCAATTCATAAAGAATTGTATGCATTATTTTTCCTTCGTTAAGAACATAGGAAATTGCAATAACAAAAACTATAAGCGGTACTGCAGGCGCAATTGTCTTAGCACCTTGAAAGAAGCTTGTACCAAGATTTTTACCTTTTAATCCTGAAAAATGACCTGCTAAAAGACCGCCTACTGTAAAAAGAATTCCCATAGCAGGAAGAGAAAGACCTCCGCCTAACTCGAAAACAAAGTCCAGAATTATAAAAATTGCATCAATTAAAATGCAGATAATGAAAGCTTTTGTGCCTTTGCGGATATTCGGATTTTCAAGAACTGCTTCTGCATCAGTCATTGTGAATTTTTCTCGTAAGACTTTGTCGGATTCGTAAACAAGAGATTTTGTTGGGTTTTTTTCTATTTTTCTGGCATAGAGATAAAGGAAAAAGAAAAGAATGAGATACACGCCAGCAAAAACCAGAAGACGAAGCCACAGTCCTGAGAAAACTTCCAAATCTGCAAGCTTCTGAACGGTTACTACGTTGAATGGGTTGAAGGTTGCTGCGGTAAAGCCCCAGGCGATTGAAACAAGGCTTAAGCCTAAGCCAACAAGAGAATCCCACCCCATAGCAAGAGAAACTGCAACGGCGATAGGCACAAGGGTTATTGATTCTTCAAGAACACCTGCGGTTGAGCTTAAAAGCATGCAAACAAAAATAACTATTGCCATTAAGGTGTATTTTTTGTTACTGAATTTATTTATGAGGGTTGCCATAATATATTTTAAAATACCGCATTTATCAAGAATGAGAAATGCTCCGCCGATGAGTACTATTATGGCAATAATGGCGATACCCGTTCCGGCATAACTGCTGGCAAGGCAAAGTATAGGGGAGAGGATTATTTTCCATATAGGCATTTTGTAGTCTTCAAGAACAGTGTAAGTTCCGTCAACGATAGCTTCGTGACCATCCTGATTGATTATCTGATATTCTCCCCGGGGGAGCGTTTGGGTGAGAATACCGATAAAAGCGAGAATTAACATAAGAACCAACGAAATGGTTGCCATGGTTCTTTTATTCAGACTTAATCCCAAAGAGTCGTTTTTATTTGAATTTTCCATTATATCGTCCTTTATAAGAATAATACTGAACATTATATATAAACTGTGTTGGAAAAACAAGAGCAAATTGACAAATGTTTTAATTGCATTTATAATATTTCAGAATTTGGTGGTGGTTTTGTGGAAATTATAGAGCATTTTACTTGTGGAAAAAAAGCTGTATTCAGCAAAAATGAAGATTTGCTTTTAATAACCAATGATTTTATTGCAGTTGTTGACGGTGTTTCCGCAAAAAACGGACGGCTTTTTGAAGGCGTGACAGGCGGAAGAAAAGCGGCAGATAAAATATGCGAAACAATAGTTCTTCTTGATAAAAATGCCACCGCCAAGGGAGCTGTAGAAAAAATCACCAAGGCAGTAGCAGAGCTGTATGAAGAAAATGAGCCTAAAGGCGCTGCAGCAGCAGGGACGATTATTTTCAGTAAAGAAAGAAACGAAATATGGAGCGTCGGGGATTGCCAATGCCTCATAAATGGTGAACTTTTCTCTCACGAAAAAGAGATTGATAAAATTAATTCGGATGTTCGGGCTCTGATTCTTGAAATAGCAAAAAAAGATGGTAAAACAGAAGAAGAGCTTCTAAAAAATGATGTGGGCAGAGAGTTTATTATGCCTATACTGGAAAATCAGCATGTTTTTGCTAATAAAACGGGCAGATTTTCTTACGGTGTTTTCAACGGAACACCGGTTCCTGATGAGCATATTGTTGTTCATAAAGTGAAAAAAGGGGACGAAATTGTTTTAGCTTCTGATGGATATCCGTATTTAAAAGAAACTCTTGCAGAAAGCGAAAGGCTTTTGAAAGAGGAATTAAAAAATAATCCTCTTTGTGACGGAGAATACCGTTCAACGAAGGGGAAAGCAGAGGATAATATATCTTTTGACGATAGAACATACATAAGATTTAGGGTGAAAAAATAAAAATGAGAGTACATAAGAAAAAACATGGTGCAGAGCGCCTTGAAGCCTGCGGAAATATTGTTATTAAGGATTTAAAATCAGAGGGTAATACATCACAGGCACTTTTTGGGAATGATAACCCTATAAGAATTGAAATTGGTTGCGGTAAAGGGGACTTTATTGTAGGAACAGCCGCAAAAGAACCCGATGTAAACTTTCTTGCAGTTGAAAAGGTTTCTGATGTTCTTGTTATAGCGGCGGAAAAAGTTAAAAATTCAGAGCTTTCAAATGTAAGAGTTTGTTGTGTTGATGCAAAGGAACTTGAAGAGATATTTCCTGAGGGTAGCATTGACAGAATTTATCTTAATTTCTCTGACCCCTGGCCAAAATCACGTCACGAAAAGCGCAGACTTACTTACAGAACCTTCCTTGCAATATATAAGAAAATTCTCAGAAAAGACGGAGCAATACATTTCAAAACCGATAACAGAGGTCTTTTTGATTTTTCTTTGGAAGAATTCAAAGAGTTTGGTATGAGAATAGAAAAGCTTACCTTCGATTTGCACAATTCTGAATATATGGAAGGAAATGTTATGACTGAATACGAAAAAAGATTTTCTTCTATGGGTGTGCCGATAAATAGGGTGGAAGCTTATTTTAAATAATTGTAAATTCGGAATTAGGAATTCGAAATTCGGAATTAGGCTTCGCATTATTTAAAAAAGATGAATAGGAATAATAAATAGAAAAAATAAGACGAGATAGACCATTAGGTATATCTCGTCTTTTCATTCCGCATTCCGCATTTGAATAATTGTGTAGAGAAAATTGATGAGATTTGGTGAATTGCGAACTGAAGCTGTACAAAGGTACTGCGAGGTGAGCAAACGCCAAAGCTCGCTATTTTCTCACACAAAGAAAAAAGCAACCACTCTATTGAGTGATTGCTTTGTAGTGTCGGCATCGCCCTATTTTCCCAAGCGGCTTCCCACTAAGTATCTTCGGCGCTGTTGAGCTTAACTACCGTGTTCGGGATGGGAACGGGTGGACCCTCAACGCCATCAACACCGACTGCGAAGAACTGTTTGTCCTTCGAACAACAGTAGCTATTATAACAGAATATTTTTAAATGTCAAGCATTTTTTTAAGATTTTTTTGAAAAATTTTATTTGTGGAAAAAAACAAGCAAAGTACATAAAATTTGTGCAATTTTTTTATGTAAACACTGTTGATTATTCACATAAAATAGTGCATAATTATAATAAGATACTCTTTGAAAATATAGTGGAGGGTGTAGATATGGGTAAATATGCTATTACATACGATATTGGAACAACAGGTGTAAAGACCTGTATTTTTGAATTGGGTGATACAATTAAATTGGTATCTGCAGCATCGGAAGGCTATAAGCTTTATGTTTTCCCTGATGGCGGTGCAGAGCAGGATCCCCAGGAATGGTGGGATGCAATGTGCTCCACAACAAAGAAGGTTCTTGGTAAGTGTGATGTTGATATAAAAGATATTTGTGGTATTTCTTTCTGCTCACAGATGCAGGGTATTGTTCTTGTTGATAAGGATGGTAAGCCTGTTCGCCGTGCAATGAGTTATATGGACCAGAGAGCAAGAAAAGAGCTTAAAGAAGGTATTGCTTACGGACCTCAGATAGCCGGTGCATTTATCCCTAAGCTTCTCAAATCGCTTATGATTACAGGTGCGGTTGCCGCTTCGGTTAAAGACCCTGTTTGGAAATATAAATGGGTTGAGAAAAACGAACCCGAAAACTTTAAAAGAGTACATAAATGGCTTGATGTTAAAGAATATTTTATTACAAGAATGACAGGCGAGTTCTGTATGACTCACGACTCTGCTTTCGCAACTCTTCTTTATGATATTAAAAAGCACGAGTTCAGTAAGGCAATGTGCAATATGCTGGGGGTTGATTTTGACCATCTTCCCGAAATTAAAAAATCTGCAGAAAAGGTTGGCGAGCTCTTAGAGCAACCTGCAAAAGAACTTGGTCTTATGCCCGGCACAGCGGTTTTCGGCGGTGGCGGAGATGCTTCTCTTATCGGTGTTGGTGCAGGTTCTGTTGGTCTTGGAGATACCCATATTTACAGCGGTACATCCGGTTGGGTTTCAACAGTTGTTGATAAGAGCATTGTTGATGCCTCTGCTATGATTGCGGCGGTTGTTGGTGCTGAAGAGGGCAGATACAATTACTTCGGTGAGCTTGAAACGGCGGGTAAATGTCTTGAATGGGTAAAGGATCACCTTGCTCTTGATGAAATAGGAATTTATCTTGAAAAGAAAAATATTACCGATGGCTACGAGGCTAAATATACAAGCCTTTATGACTATATGACAGACGCGGTGAAGGATGTTCCTGCGGGAGCAGGTGGTGTTATTTTTACACCTTGGTTACACGGTAATCGTTGCCCATTTGAAGATCCTAATGCTCGCGGTATGTTCTTCAATATCAGCCTTGAAACAGGTAAGAGTGAAATGATAAGAGCGGTGCTTGAAGGTGTTTGCTATCATCTTCGCTGGTTCCTTGAAACAGAAGAGAAAAAGGTTAAATCCTCTGAGAAGGTTCGTTTTGTAGGCGGTGGTGCACTTTCCGACCTTACCTGTCAGATTCTTGCAGACTGCCTGGGTAAAGTTGTTGAAACTGTGGATACTCCTCAGAATGTTGGTGCTATGGGTGCAGCAGTTCTCATTGCTGTTGGTCTTGGTCAGTGCAAATCCATTGAAGATGCAAAGAGCCTTATTCCTGTAAGCAAGACCTTTGAACCCAATATGGAAAATAAGAAAGCCTACGATAAATATTACGAGGTTTATAAAAATCTTTATAAATCAAATAAAGAAAATTTTGCAAAACTCAACTCATAAAATATTCTTTTTTAGAACAAAAATGTTTTTAAACTGTTGAAAAAATTGGATTTTTCTGTTAAAATACAAAAATGTTGTTATTATATACTAATAAGGAGTGAGGTTTAATGAATATAGCTTTGATAGCACACGACTCCAAGAAAGAACTTATGACACAGTTCTGTATTGCTTACTGCGGTATTTTAAGTAAGCATAGCCTTTGCGCAACCGGTACTACAGGTAAGCTTGTTGGCGAGGCAACAGGTCTTGATATAGAAAAATATCTCAGTGGCTCACAAGGCGGTGCTCAGCAGATAGGTTCAAGAATCGCTTGCGATGAAATCGACCTTTTGCTTTTGTTCCGCGACCCGCTTAACCCGAAGCCGGGTGAGCCTAATGAAGCAAACCTTTTAAGACTTTGCGATGTTCATAATATTCCCGTTGCTACTAATATCGCAACCGCGGAAGCCCTCATTCATAGTCTTGAAAATGGTGATCTTGACTGGCGCGACATTGTTAATCCTAAGAATTAACTTGAAATAGTCTGTTTTTTCGTGAACAGACTTGATTTTGTTCGCATTTTGTTGTATAAATATCGGGTAATCGGGTTTATACTTGATTACCTGATTTTTTATTGTAATTTATCGTTTTATAGGAGATTTAAAATGGCTGGAAATATTCAGGCAATCAAAGGAACAAAAGATACTTTACCCGGAGAAAGCTATAAATCGCAGTATATTGAGCAGGCAGCAATTGACACTGCAAAAACTTTCGGTTTTCACGAAATGAGAACACCTGTTTTTGAATATACAGAGCTTTTTGACCGTTCAGTTGGTGAAACAACTGACGTTGTTCAGAAGGAAATGTATACCTTCAATGACAAGGGAGACCGTTCAATTACCTTGCGACCTGAGGGTACTGCAGGTGCAGTTCGTGCATTCCTTGAGCATGGACTTTTCAACGAGCCTTTACCCCAAAAGGTGTGCTATCTCACATCCTGCTATCGTTATGAAAAGCCTCAGGCAGGCAGACTTCGTGAATTCCATCAGTTCGGTATAGAGTGCTTCGGTGCAGCATCTCCTCTTGCAGATGCGGAGGTAATTGCCCTTGCAAACAGTTATTTCACATATCTCGGTCTCGAAAACTATACTCTTGAAATTAACTCTATCGGTTGCCCCGAATGCAGAAAGAAATATCAGGAAGCTCTCAAGGCATATTTTGAAGAAAAGAAAGGCGACCTTTGTGAAACCTGCCTTTCTCGTCTTGACAGAAACCCAATGAGAATTCTTGACTGCAAGAGCCCTGTTTGTTCAAAAATTGCAGAGGGCGCACCAGTTGTACTTGACTATATTTGTGACGACTGTCGTGACCACTTTGAGAAATTGCAGAAATATCTTGAAGCAATGAACATCGCATATACAATTAATCCTCAGATTGTTCGCGGTCTTGATTACTATACAAGAACTGTTTTTGAGTTTGTTTCTCAGCATGAAAAGACAAAGGGTCTTGTTCTCTGCGGCGGCGGAAGATATGACGGACTTGTTGAAGAATTAGGCGGTGCAGCTCTTCCTGCTTGTGGTCTTGCAATCGGTCTTGAAAGACTTCTTATGGCTATGGAAGAAAGTGGAGTTCAGTTCCCTGAGGCTCCCAAATGTAACCTTTCAATTGTTACCGCAGGTGAAAATGCAGTGCTTAAAGCAGTTGAAATTTCTGCAGATTTACGCGCTCAGGGCTATAGCGTAAATGTTGATACAGTAGGACGTTCAATTAAAGCCCAGATGAAATATGCAAATAAAATAGGCTCTGAATTTACTGTTGTTATCGGTGATAATGAGCTTGAATCAAATGTCGCTCAGCTTAAATGCATGGAAGACGGCAGTCAGACAGAGGTTTCTCTTACAGAATTTGATGAAGGCTTTGAAAGAGCATATATGAACAGAGCAGTTGCTGCATTTAACGATGCAGATTTTTCGAAGCTTACTCAGGTCGATATAAATAATCTTTTAAAATAAAAGGTGCAATTATGGAAATAATTGATATTTCGAGAGATTTATTGAAAACTCCGGTTTATCCCGGTGACCCGGAAGGGTATGTTGATAATATTAAAAATATAAGAGCAGGAGAAAACTGTAACCTTAATGCAGTTTATACCTGCCTTCATACTGCTACTCATGTTGATGCACCATTGCATTTTGTTGAGGGTGCGGGTGGTATGGAAACATTACCTTTAGATTTGTTTATCGGTGAATGCCTTGTGGTAGAAACGCCTCCCGGACCTGTTACAGGCGCATTTGCAGAAGAACATTTTCCTTGGAACGGTTGTGAAAGACTTTTAATAAAAGGCAACGGGCTTTCACATTTAATGGATAGTGCCGCATATTATATTGCGGATTCGGGAATAAAGCTTGTGGGAACGGATTCACAGACTATCGGCATAAGCGGTTCAAATGAGACTGTTCACCGCGCACTTCTTTCTGAGAATATTCCTATAATTGAGGGACTTGACCTTTCAAATGTTGCACCCGGCAGATATTTTCTTATGGCACAGCCATTGAAAATTTCGGGTGTTGAAGCAGCACCTTTGAGAGCAGTGCTTGTTAAGGAGCATCTTTTCTGGAGCGGAAGATAACTGTAAGGTACAGGCTTGCCTGTACCGCACTATGCACTAAAATAACAATCGGAACGGGCAAGCCATGTTCCTTACAAATAAGGTATAAAATATGAGATTAGATAAATATTTAAAGGTATCAAGAATTATAAAACGCCGTACTGTTGCAAACGAGGTTTGCGATGCAAAGCATGTTGAGGTAAACGGCAAAATTGCAAGAGCGTCATACGAGGTAAAAGTGGGCGATGTTATTGCAATTCAGATGGGCAGTAACCTTACAAAGTATAAGGTGCTTTCCGTTAATGAATATGCTAAAAAAGATGAAGCGGCCAATATGTATGAAGTTGTAAACTGAAAAAACGAAAAACTCCTCTGCGTAAGCAGGGGAGCTTTTCTTAGGGGTAAATATGGAAATAAGGAGATAGGAATGAAAACGTGTAACCAACGAAAGCGGTTTGTTGTTTCCCGTTCCGTTGATTACACTATACAGTATATTATTTAATTGCGTATGAAAAAGATGTGAACATTTTTCGATTTTTGATGAACGTTTTATGAATTAAAAGTCGAATATTGTTCTTTTATTTTTTCAGATATCTGCTGTTAAAGCTCTGCTTTAAATCAATTGAGGAGTCTTTGTGGATTGTTGTTATCGTTACACCCTGTTGCCACTCTTCTTCGGGGAGTGAAATGCCGTTGTAATTGCCAAGACCGTAGGCGTTATAACTACCGAATTGGTTATACACAAGCCATATACCTTCATATTTTGCTGCCCAGTCATTAACGTGGTCGTGACCTGAGAAAATTCCCTGGGCTTCATTTTTCTTCATTGCTTCAAAAAGACCGCTGTTAAAGGGTGAAGAACCAACGCTTTCGTTCATTCTGCCGTAGAGGATTTCTGCTTTGCCTGTTGGAACATATTTTCCCTCATCATTTAGCGCAAAAACCTCTTCATATTCTTTAATGGGAATGTGCATATAAAGGAGGTTTGGTGCTTTGCCGTATTCTTTTCTGAGGCTTTCCATCTCTTCAGTATACCATTTAATCTGGTCTGGCTTTATGTAGTCATAACCATTTTCCATTTCAGCAGGCACGCCATCTCTTGACATGTATTCGGGAATAATATCTCTGCCCGAATCCATAAATACAAGGCTTTGTTTGAGCTCGGTTTCGGAATTCATAATGTTAACAATGAAGTTACCATAGCCGAAAAGATTGGGGTCACCGAATTTTGAAAGGCAATGTGGGGCATCTGAAAGGCTTTTAAAAATAAGGTATTTGTGGAATTCTTTTTCTTCTCTTGCTTCGTGGTTGCCAAAAACATAAACCCAATAAACACCTAATTTTTCCATCATCTGAGCAAAATGGATTGCTTCAAACTGCTGGAATTTAGATTGAATACAGTCACCTGTGAGAATAACTAAATCAGGCTTTTCATCGCGAATCTGGTTAATAAACATCTGAAGAGTTTTATTGTTAAGAGAATAATCCTCGTCTGTGTGCATATCGGTGGTAGCAAGAAGCTTGAAATCGCTGTTATCGATAGTGCCGTTGTCGTTATATTTTGCAATAAAGGTTGAGGTTTCGGTTTCCTTTATAATTCTCACCTTACTGCCAACATAGGGCACATCAAGAGCGGATAAAAATCTGTTCTGTGCGAGTTTACCGTTGCTTAAATCATACAATATTTTTTCAGCACCAAGACAGAATCTGATTCCGTTTTGCTGAATAAAAGCTCTGACAGGTTTCATAAAATACCTCTTTTCCGTGAATGTGAAAATATCTTACCATAATAATTTTGAGATTTCAATATTTAGGTGAATAAAGGAGGTTTGTTAACGAAATATTTCCGTGAAATTAACTGTTTTTTAAAACGGGGAGTTTTTTATTTTTTGTGTATAAAAAAACCATGAAAACTTTGGTGATTTTTACATTTAAATTAAAGGTTAATTCGTTGACACAGCAGGTGTTTTTATGGTATATTTATTCTGTAAAATTATATAGTAGGGACGAGTGCGCCTTTTTCAAAAAGTGTGTTTCAGTTTCTGCGACTTTACAAAAAATTGTTGAAATTTCAACAAAACCGAAAGGAAGAAAAACAAAATGAAAAAAAGTATCTCTTTGGTGTTATGCCTCGTAATGCTGATTTCGGTATTTTCATGTCTTGGTGTTACAGCTTCTGCAGTTGATGCATCAGATTTGTTTACAATCGAAAAAAGCAGTGTAAAAAATAACAAAGTTACATACACCGTTTATCTTAATGAAGGTGTAAAAGTGTCCGGTGCAGTAATTTATGCTAAATTCGATCCCGGCGTGCTTTCAATTGATAAAGCTAATTCAGGTGCATATATGGTTGATGACGGCGACGGCGGCGAAAGAGAGAATGTCGGTGGTATGTACGAGCACGACTTTATGGAGGGCTATAAAAGCCAGTATTCCATCGCTCATGCATATGGTCAGGAAGCAGATTACAAAGTAGGCTCTTCAAGAAAGCCTTATATGAAATTCACATTTAAGACCACATCAGCTAATCGTCCGGCAACAACAGTTAAATTTTATTGCCATGAGTTTTATAGCATGAGCACTCCCAAAAATAACATTACTAACGGAAGCAAGGCTCTTATTTATTCAAAAACCTTGAAAACACTTGGTCAGACATCTTTGAATAAAGCATATACCAGAACAAGCGGTGTTAAAATCTCATGGGATAAAACAACAGGCGCTGACGGTTATTATGTTTACAAAAAAGTTGACGGTTCTTACACCAGAATTAAAGAAATTAAAGGTGCAAGCAAAACAACCTTTACTGATAAAGACGTAAAAAACAATAAAACCTACACATATACAGTTCGAGCTTTTAATGAATCAGGTATAAACGACAGCTACAATAAAACAGGTGTTTCTGTTAAATATATGGTTCCCACCGCAAGTGTGAAAGCTAAAATCGGTGTTAATTCAATTACAGTAAGCTGGTCAAAGGTTGCCGGTGCCACAGCTTACAGACTTTACAGAAGAGTTGTTAATGCTGACGGAACAAAGGGCTCATGGAAATCCTTCAGCAAAACAAAAGCACTTTCAAAGACAGATTCTGTTTCTCTTTCAAGCGGAAAAACATATGAATATGCAGTCAGAACTTATTCAGGCAGTAGCTACAGTGTATTGTCTAAAGCTACCGCTATTGACTATATAGCAACTCCCAAGGTAACAGCAAAATCAGTATATGATGGAGTTAAAGTTTCTTGGGATAAGGTTAGCGGTGCTCAGAAATACAGAGTTTACAGAAAAGTTTATGGAGCAAGCAGTTGGACTGCAATCGCTACAGTAGGAAAAGATGCGCGTTCATATGTTGATACAGCTGCAAGTAATAACAAGAAAATTTATTACACAGTTAAGGCAATAGGTGCTGATTCAGTTAGCGCATACAAAGCTGTTTCAGTACAATATATAAAAGCTCCTAAGGCCAGCGTTTCCAATGTTAAGGCAGGCGTTAAGGTTTCCTGGGGTAAAATTTCAGGTGCAACGGAGTACTATGTTTACAGAAAAGCAGGTAGTGCTTCAAGCTGGACCAAAATTGCGACAGTTACTTCAACATCTTACATAGACAAGAATGTAAAGAATAACACAACATACAAATATACCGTAAGAGCTGCAAACAGCACAAGAACATCAGGTTATTACAGTGACGGTTGGAAAACTAAATTTTTCTCTGCACCTAAGCTTGTAAGTGTTGCAAGTTCTTCAAAAGGCATAACTTTCAAATGGGAGAAAATTTCAGGTGCTACTCAGTACTATGTTTATCGCAAAACCGGTTCAGGTAGTTTCCAGAGACTTGCTTTAGTTTCAGGTAATTCAACGGTCAGCTATGTAGACAAAACTGCTCAGAAGGGTAAAACCTATACTTACACAGTAAGAGCATCAAACGGTACATACCACAGCTACTATAATACAGGTCTTAAAATAACCGATAAATATTAATTAATCAGGATAACCCCCGATGATTCCAAGGAGGAATTGTTTTGAAAAGATTTATATCATTACTTCTTTGTCTGGTAATGAGTGTTTCTGTTTTTTCAGCAACAGCAACTGAGGTTTATGCCGCTGCTGATGTAAGCAGTATTTTCTCTGTTGAGAATACATCCTTTAAAAATGACAAAATTACATACACAATTTCAATTGCACCAAACCAGAATAAATTATTGGGTACAGTAATAAAAGCAGAGTTTGACAGCGAAGTGTTAGAGGTTTCCTCCGAAAGTGGTCCTGTTGGTACAATAAATGATTTCGGTGAGTTTGCTGCAAATATTACAGGCTACTATGAAAAAGGCGTAAATTACGACGATAAGGGTGCATACTCTGTTGTGTATATGAATCCTAACGGCTTCAATACAGGCACAAAGGAAAAACAATTCATAAGCATAGTATTCAAAGCAACAGGAGATAAACGTCCGAAAACAACTGTAAATTTCTATTGTGAAGAATATGTTCTTGATGACGGAGACAATTCCAACGATATCAGAAAGGAAGACGGAAGACAGTGCTTTTATTCACATAACTTCCTTCCCCTTAATGCTGCTGAAAATGTATCTGTTGCATCGGTAGATGGTGGTCTTAAATTCACATGGACTGAGGCAGCAGGTGCTGAGGAATACTATATTTACAGAAAAACCGAGGGTACAGAATGGGAAAAAATTCATACCGCTTCTGCAGGAACAACATCATATACAGATAAAACTGTGGAAGAGGGTACGGAGTATTATTATACTGCTCAGTCTGTAAACTCATATGGCAAAAGGTCATACGACGAAAAAGGTGTTGTGGGAATGAATTTTGGCACAATCACCGGACTGAACGTGAAAATGACCGCAAAAGGGGCCACTGTTTCATGGAACGCTCTTAAGAGCGCATCTAAATATCTTGTTTACAGAAAAAGCGACGTGGATACCTCTTATAAGAGAATAGGCACAACAACTTTAACATCATTTGATGATGAGCCACTTACAAGCGGAATTAAATATACCTATAAAGTAAAAGCAGTTCACGAAAAGGGATATACTGCAGAATCTGCAAACAGTCCTGTAAATCTTACCTATATAGGTAATGCATCAATCAAATTCTACCAATTGAATCGCAATGATATTGTAATCAATTGGGAACAGGTTGACGGAGCAGAAAAATACTGGGTTTACAGAAAAGCCGAGAATGAAAAATCGTTTACACACATAGGTTCAACAAAAACCAATGGCTATACAGATGAGAACGTAACCGATGGCGTTACATATTATTATCAGGTGCGTTGTGTTACCGCAAGTGATGACAGAAGTGTGTTGGATGAAGCAGGTTATAAGCTTGTAAAAATTCCGATTACATCAAAGGTTTCCGCTTCTCTTGGTGAAGATAATATTACTGTTAGCTGGGCAAGCACAACACCTGCGGATGAGTACGTTGTTGTTCGCAAGGCAGGAAGCGGCGGATGGGTTGATATTGCAACTGTTTCTGCAACCCAAACCAAATATGTAGACAAATCTGTAAAAAGCGGCAAGACATATTCCTATGCAATCAAGTCAAAGGTTGGTGAGCTTGAAACAACTCTTTCTGCAGAATCAGCTTCAGTTTACTATCTTGTTGCACCCAATATTAAAAAGGTAAGCAATGTTTCCAATGGTTTAAAGGTTACCTTTGAGGGTGTTAACGGTGCAGAATATTATGATATCTACAGAAAAAAGGTTGGCGGTAAATTCGCAAAAATTGGCAGAGTTGCTTCAAGCGACAGCAAGACCTATATTGACAAAACTGCCGAATCGGGTGTTCAGTATATTTATGGCGTGCGTTCCGTATATGGTAGTGTAAAGAGCTCGATTACCTCATCTTCTGTATCTTGTCATCTTGCACAGCCTAAGGTTTCGCTTAAGAATACATATAGCGGAATCAAGGTTTCATGGAAGCCTGTTGCAGGGGCAACACACTATATTGTGTATTACGGTCTTTCCCGCGATACAGCTTCAATGACCGCTGTAAAGAAAACAACATCTACAAGCTATACATACACAAAGGGTAGCGGCGCAAGAGCTAATTATTTTGCGGTTGTTGCTGCTTGTGGTGACACAAGAAGCACAAAGTCAGCTACATCAATTTACTATCTTGCGCCACCGATAATTAAATCTGTTGCTAACGGAATAAATATGGTAACAGTCAGATGGGGTGCCGTTAAGGGCGTTAATCAGTATTTTGTTTATCGTAAAATTTACGGTGACAGTAAGTGGACAAGAATAGCAAAAACAACGGATACAAGCTATAAGGATTATAATGTAAGTAGCGGTAAAAAATACATTTACACAGTAAAGGGTTACGACGGAGAAGAATTCACACCTTACAATACAAAAGGTTGGAAAATTGAATTCCTAAAAACACCGGAGCTTAAGAAAATAACCAATACTTATAATGGTCCCAAGGTTTCCTGGGCAAAGGTTCCCGGTGCTACAAAATACAATGTTTATCGCAAAACAGAATCAACTGATTGGAAGTACATAGGTGCAACCAAAAAAACATCATACATTGACAAAAATGCAGCAAGCGGCAAGAAATATTATTATGCTGTCAGAGCAACTGACGGAGATAATAAGTCCTTCTATGGAGAAAATCATTTCGATTCTGTTTCCAGAAGCGTTAAATTCCTTGCAGCTCCTGTTGTTAGTCTGGCAAAGACATCAAGCGGTGTAAAGGTTTCCTGGGGTAGTGTCAGCGGAGCAACAAGCTACGAGGTTTATCGTAAGGCAGGATCTGCAAAAAGCTGGACAAAAATAAAAACAACAATCTTTAGAAACTATGTTGACAAAGATGTAACAAGCGGTAAAACATATACCTATATGGTAAAAGCTGTTGAAGGTTCAAATGTTTCAGGCTATAAAACAGACGGTGTTAAAATCAAATATGTTCGCTGATTTGCTCTTTGTGCAATATTTCCGAACATAACCAATAACTTTCACTTAAATAACAGACTAATATTGATAACACAGCCAGTTCCCTCGTAATCGGGGGAACTGTTACATACCTTGGGAGGTGTGCTTTTGAAAAGAATATTATCATTGCTTTTATGTTTGATAACCTGCATATCCTTTTTCAGCAGTAGTGTAATTCCGGTTTCGGCGATTGATGAGCAGAAAAATTATTTTACTGTGAAGGAAAGTGTCATCAAAGACGGAAAAATTACATTTACAGTAAGTATTATCGGTGGGGTGAGTAGCTTCGGCGGTGCAACAATACTTGTGAAATATGACAGTACAGTGCTTAAACCTGTGAAGGTTACTCCGGCATATTCAGGCTCAGGCTTTCAAATATTCAGTGGGATTTATGAGCATGGTATTTCGAAAGAGTACGAGGACCGTTATGCAGTGGGATATATGAACACAATTCCCGAATCTGTAAATACAAACACGAAGTTTTTTGATATTACTTTTGAGGCAATAAATGATGCAAGACCATCAACTGACGTCACGTTTTATTGCAAAGAATTTTTGTGTATAGATGATCCGGAGCAATCAATTTCCCAAGAAGACGGCTTGCAACTGATTCAGAAAATAAGTGACATAAAAACCTTGGAAGCACCTGAATTAGTCGGTGCAACTTTAACAACAAATGCTGTAGTTTTCGAATGGAAGGCAGCTGTTGGTGCGAAAAAATATAAAATACGAAGAATGACAAAGGGCGGCACATGGAATACAGATGTTGCAACAGTTTCTTCAAGTACACTGAAATATAAAGATACGGGACTTAAAAGCGGAAAAACATACATTTATAGTGTTGTTGCTGTCAATGCGGATGGTGAAACAAGCTTGTTTGATTCCAACGGCGTGTCTTGTAAATATATCTCCAAGCCCACTAATATAAAAGCTGTCAGTAGCGTAGGCGGTGTTAGTATTACTTGGGATGAAGCTGCGGGAGCTGATAAATACAGGATTGTCCGCCGTGAGTCAGGTGAAGATGCTTGGACAATGCTTTGCACTCGTTCAGCTTCCCTTGATACATCTTATAAAGACACTACAGTAAAAAGCGGAAAAACATATGAGTATGACGTAAATTCCTGTTTGGGAAGCTTTTCAACAAAAACTACTGACGAATGGCAGACTGTAACATACCTTACAGCTCCGTTAATTGCAACTGCTGAGAATGTTAGCAATGGTATTGAAATAAAATGGGATGCAGTAAAGAACATTGCATATTATAAGGTTTACAGAAAAGAAGTTGGTAAGGATAAAACCCTTAAGGTTTATGCCGATAATGTTGTTTCCAACAAATATGTAGACAAAAATGTAGAGTCTAAAAAAGCTTATACATACAGTGTACAGGCAGTCAGCAAATATGGAGATGAAAGCTCATATTCTAAATCGGGATATACTATAACAAGAGTACCATCAACAAAAATTACAACAATTTCACCTCAATCAAGCTATATTAAGGTTTATTGGAAGTCGGTTGATGGTGTTGACGGCTATAATATTTACAGGAAAACCAAGGATTCTTCGTGGAAAAAAGCGGGTAGCGTTTCTGCTGAAGAGAGAAGCTTTAAGGATACAGGCGCGGTAAGCGGAAAAACCTATTATTACTGTGCAGTACCTTTTATAGGAAATTCGGAAAGTGAAAAGGTTTGTTCCTCTTCCTCTGCTTATTATCTGAAAGCACCTCAGAATGTTCAAGCTGCCAATAAAAAGACCTCTATAAGAGTTTCCTGGACAGCTTCAGCAGGAGCATCGGAATATCGAGTTTATCGTAAATATGATGCTAAGGGTGACGGCAAGCTTATTGCTACATTAAGTGCTGATAATACTTCCTTTGTTGATAAAAATACGAAAAATGGTAAGGTGTATTCTTACTATGTACAGGCAGTAAGTTCAAAAGGGATAAGTAAGCCCAGTAAAACAACTCCTGCAATTATGCGCATGAAATTTGTGGAGAATATAAAAGCCAAAATTGTTTCAGAGGGCATAACAATAAGCTGGAGCGAGCATTCTGCGGCAGATTATTACATTGTTTGTCGCAAGAGCGGAGATTCCTGGGAAAATCTGGACAAAACTAAAAAATTAAAATACACCGATAAGACAGTAGCAAGCGGTAAGGTTTATGCTTATACTGTTATTCCTGTTGTGGATGGCTATAAGGGTGGATTTGATGAAGGTGCAGTAAAGGAATATAAATATCTTGCACCTCCCCAGATTAAAAAAACAACAATCAGCAGCAGTAGCATAACTGTCACTTGGTCAAAGGTCAGCGGTGCCAAAAAATATAAATTACAGAGAGCTTTGACTGATTCTTCAGGAAAAATAAAGAGTTCATATAAAACCATTGCTACAGTTAATGCGGATAAGACAAGCTTTAAAGATATCAATGTTACTGCAGGTCAGGGCTATGCTTATCGTGTTTATACAGTTAACGGTACAGACGGCAGTGTTGCTTCTCAAGTGCACAAATGTGTTTTCCTGGCTACTCAGAAAATAAAGAAGCTTTCCAATGGTTATGGTGGCACTAAAATAATATGGTATGCATCTAAAGGTGCAGAAAAGTACAGAATTTATCGCAAAGAGGACGGAAAAGATTGGGTTTTAATTACAAAGGTTTCGAAAAACCACACCTCATACGTGGATAAGGGTGCTAAAAATGGCGTGAAAACATACTATGCCGTAAGAAGTGAAAACGGTAGCAGTATAAGCACATACAAAACAAAAAGCCATACTTATTTTGCTTCACCTGAGGTTAAGCTTGCTAACAGAACAGCCGCAATTAATGTATCCTGGGACAAAATTACAGGTGCAACAAGCTATTATGTTTACAGAAAAGCTCCCGGTGAAAAGTCATGGAAGAAGATTGCAACAGTAACTAAAAACATTTATAGTGACAAAAATGTTACTGCAGGTAAAAAATATACTTATACCGTAAGAGCCTATAACGGCAAAATTTTGTCAGGTTACAATCCTAACGGATGGACAATAAAAAGACTTACAGCACCAAAGCTTAAAAGTGCAGCAAACTTTACAAGCGGTATAACTGTCACTTGGGAAAAGGTGACAGGCGCTTCAAAATATTTGGTTTACAGAAAAAGCTCCCTTACATCCGGTTGGGAATTGATTGGCACTACAAAGTCTTTGAGTTATGTTGACAAAGGTGCAAAATCTTCAAAAACCTATATATATACAGTGGTTGCCGTTGACGGAGGCTCCCGCTCAATATACGATTCAGAAGGTTTGGAAATAAAACGCCTTACAACACCTGTTCTTAAAAGTGTTAAGAGCGGAAAGTCGGGTGTAACATTCAAATGGAGTGAGGTCGCAGGCGCTTCAGGTTATTATGTTTATCGTAAAACAGGTGCTTCTTCCTGGACTCGTGTGGCACAGATTAAAGGCAAGGGAAATGTTTCATACCTTGACGAAACTGCCGTGAAGGGTACAACCTACACTTACACAGTTCGTGCATACAGTGGTTCAGATAAGAGCCATTTCAATACAACTGGTCTTAAGGTTAAGGATTTGTATTAAAACTAAAAATGTCCGGGTTCTTTTGCAGAAACCCGGGCATTTTTAATTGACAACAGAAGATTTTTTATATACAATTTATATAATTGTTTTTCAGGAGTAATGAAATGGGAATAAAGAAAAAAAGTGAGAGACAAAAAGCACATATTCTTAAGAACACAGCCTTTATGTTGGGCTGTGCACTTAAGTGCGCTCCTTTGTCACTTTTTATAATTTATTTTTCCTATATTGCCGAAAATGTTTATTATGCGGTTGTTATAAATGTAATGTTTCTTGAAACAGCACTTTCCATAATAGAAGGTAACGGAAGCTTTCAGGAGTTTGCCATAAGAATGAGTATTATTGTTTTGGGAAAGCTTCTTGTAGATTTAATAGGCTATATAGACTTATATACAGTAAGAATAAAATTTGAAATAAAATGTGAAAGCTATATAAATTCTCTTATTTTCAAAAAAGCACAAGAGGTTGAATTGGGCTGCTATGAAAATCCTGAATTTTTTGATAAATATAACAGAGCAACTTGGGTTGTTGACCAAGGCGGTTTTAAGAGAATAATCGAAGGCTCTGCATGGACTTTAGGCTCAGTTGTCAGTATTGTTTTCCTGGTTAGTTATCTTATTTCAATAGATATCTGGCTTCTTGTGTTTATACTTTGCCCCATTGTTGTTATGTGGTTCAGAGTTCGCAAAAATAACATAGAGCTTGAGAAAGAAAAGGAAATGACTCCTTACGAAAGAGAAAAGGATTACGTAAGAAGAACAATTTTGCTCAAGGATTTTGCAAAGGAAATAAAGACAACAAATATTTTTGTTGTTTTGGAAAAGCGCTTCCGTTCTGCCATTACAAAGAACATAGATGTAATAAAAAAATATGGTTGGAAAATTGCTCTTCTTGAAAGTATCTCTGACTATTTTGCAGAAATTATTCCCGTTACAGGTGGCTTTATTTACGGATGCTACAGGCTTCTTGTGGCACAGAATATACCGATTTCACAGTTTTCTGTTCTGGTTTCTGCTATTACAACATGCAGAAACAAAACAAATCAATTAGCCCGATATTTTGCAATGCAACAAAAGCATTGTCTTTGGGTGCAGAATTTAAGAGAGTTTCTGGAATATGAGACTAAAATTCAAAGTGGAGATATAATTCCTGAGGATTTCGAAAGTATTGAGTTTAAAAATGTTTCTTTCAGATACACAGAGGAAAGCGATTATATTCTAAAGAATGTTTCCTTTAGAATTGAAAAGGGGCAGACAATTGCTGTTGTTGGTCATAATGGTGCAGGTAAAACCACGCTTTCCAAGCTTTTGATGCGTCTTTATGATGTTACTGATGGCGAAATTCTTTACAATGGTATAAATATCAAGGAATATGACCTTTTAAAATATCGTGAAAAATTCGCCTGTGTATTTCAGGATTACAGAGTTTTTGCTATGACTGTTGCAGAAAATGTTCTGACAGAAGAGGTTAATGACCAAAACAGAGAAATTGCCGTAAATGCTCTTAAAATGGCAGGTGTGCTTCCCAAAATAAATAAGCTTCCTAATAAGGAAGATTCAATACTTACAAAAGAGTTTGATAAAGAGGGTGTTTTGCTTTCTGGTGGCGAAACCCAGAAGGTTACAATTTCCCGACTTTTTGCAAGGGATTTTGATATTGCAGTTCTTGATGAGCCTTCATCAGCTCTTGATCCGGTTGCAGAAAGCAATATGTATGACGCTCTTATTGAGGGTACAAAGGGAAAGACAGTGATTTACATTTCGCACCGCCTTTCAAGTGCAACCCGTTCTGATAATATACTTGTTTTCAATAAAGGTGTGTTGGCAGAACAAGGCAATCATTATAAGCTTATGGAAAATAACGGCTACTATCAGGAAATGTTCACTCTTCAGGCATCAGGCTACAAGGAGGTGTTTGAAGATGAAGAATAATAAAAAAGAAAAAACAAATACAATAAAAAACAATATTTATATGCTTAAATTTATATTTAAGCATACACCGTTTATGGTGTTTGGTTATTTGTTTTTTGATGTTCTGGCAAATCTTCCTTGGACACTTTCTAATGTTGTTTTATTAAAATATATAATTGATGTTGCATCAGAGGGAAGGGATTATTACAGAGTAGTAGTTGCTTTGGCTTTGTTTGTGCTGTTTGTTGTTATTACAAATCTCTTTACAACTCTTTTCTACGAGGTTTCAATGCCAAAGCAAAAGCAGAAGCTTTATTTTGCGGTGTATAAAACTATTTACGAGAAAGCCGCAAAAATGGATTACGAAGCCTATGATAACCCCGAATATTACAACGACCTTGTGCTTGCAATGAACTCTATGAACGAGAGAGCATATACGGTTCTTCAGGATGCACAGGATGTTCTGACCAATGTTATAAGCGTTTTAACAATAGGTACGGTTATTGTTTCCATTGACCCTGTTTGCCTTCTTTTTGTTGTAGTTTGTGTCGCTGTTATGACACCTATCGGCAGACTCATTGCAAAGGTAAATGTTGAAAGAACCGAGGCTATGACCCCCCTTGACAGAAAGAATCTGTATTTCAGTCGTGTTTTCTATTTGCAGGATTATGCTAAAGAATTAAGACTTTCCCGTGCAGGTGAAATGGTAGAAAGAAGATATAATCAGAATATTTATGACAGAATAAAAACTATTTCTCCATACCTTACAAAGCAATGGAAATTATATTTCTGTCAGGAATCTCTTCCAATGACCTTGCTTATATATCTTGGAATAACTCTTTTAATGGGCTACAAGGCTATTGTTACAAAAGAAGTAACAATGGGTGATTTTGCAGCAACCTTTAACGGCGCTTCTTCAATCAGCACAAGTGTTTTCGCATTAACAAGCCATCTGGCAATTAATGTAAGAGAAAACGGACTTTATGTTGAAAAATTCCGCCGTTTTATGAATGCGAAGGAAAAAATGATTTCCGGTACCAAAACAACTGTTTTTGAGAAACCACCTGTTATCAGATTTGAAAACGTATCTTTCAAATACCCGGGTACTGAAAAATATGTTCTTAGAAATATAAATCTTGAAATTTCACCTTATAAAAAAATAGCCCTTGTTGGCTATAATGGTGCAGGTAAAACAACTCTTACAAATTTGCTTTTAAGGCTTTATGATGTGACGGATGGCGCTATAACAATAAATGGTGTCAATATCAAGGAATGGGATATAAAATCATACCATAAGAATTTTGCCGCAGTATTTCAGGATTTCTCACTTTTCGGTGCAACTCTCGGAGAGAATGTTTCGATGGATGATTGCCCTGAAAAAGAAAAGGTGAAAGAAGCAATTAAAGCTGCGGATTTTGACAGAAAGCTTCCCAATGGCACAGATAGTATTCTTTTAAGAGAATTCGATGATGACGGTGTTTCTTTATCAGGTGGCGAGGCACAGAAAATTGCAATTGCAAGGGCATTTTATAAGGAATGCCCATTTGCAATTCTTGATGAACCAAGCGCAAACCTTGACCCTGTTGCAGAATATGCTCTTAATCAGTCAATGACTAAAGCAGCAAACGATAAAACAGTTTTGTTTATTTCTCATCGCCTTTCAACAACGGTTATGGCAGATGAAATTTATATGCTTGAAAAGGGCGAGATTATTGAACACGGCTCTCACGAAGAGTTGATGAAGCTTGATGGTAAATACGCTTATATGTTTAAGCTGCAAGCAGAAAAATATAACTGAAAAGTATGTTGCGAGATTAACTCGCAACAGACTTTTTATATCAATAATATTATTCAAATTGACCTGCCAATTGCTTTTCTGCTATTGCGTCAACCTCTTCTTTTGTTGCAGTTTTCATAAATTCTGCCATTGCTGCTCTTCTTTCCTGAAGGTCTGCGTACATTTTTTCACGGGTTTCTGCGGAAAGAGGATAGAAGAGTTTGGGAATGATACCCAAGCTGGAGGTTATAATCGGAATGCCTGTACCAAGTGCGAAAATCCACCATTTTGTTTTATCTGTCTGAGTGCCGATTTCCAAGCCCTGTATATAACCGATTTTACCCATTACGATATTGGTTACACCGCCCATAACTGCCTGCTGGATTTTAGTGATAAGGCTTTGTGTAACACCGAGCATAGCTTCGGAACGGTAGCCGTTTTTCCATTCGCAGTAGTCGAGAGCTTCGTTCTGGATTTCTGCGGGAATAACTCGCCTTAATCCATAAACGCACATTTCAAAAATTTCTTCAATAGCCATCATAGGCAATATGATTGGCTTTTTCATAAAGTTTTTGTTAATAGAGCCGATTCCGAAAACCAACAGCCATAGCATATCCGTCCAGGCATCTTCAAGAATCCATAAGGCTTTTGTTGAAAAACGCCGTCTTAAAGGCTCAACAAAGCTATAGCTTATAAATTTAATGGGGAATGCGGGAATACCTACAATAGTTTTCCATGTAATAGAGCCTATAACATCTATGTAGAAATTAGTTCGGCTCTTACCGATGCTGAAGCCTGAAAGCAATGAAGACAGCAACTGAATTCGCATTGGTTTGTTGCTGATAACTGCTTTAAGACAATGCTTAACCGATGGTTGCTTGATAGATTGAGAAACACGTTCTCGTGAGTTTGTTATAAAGAAAAGTGCAAAAGCAGCAGATGCCGCAGCGCAAACAATACCAAACGATGAGAAAAGCTTTGGTAATGGTAAATTTAACTTCTTATTTGCAATAAGGTCATAGATAATACCGAATGCCTGTTTAGGTAAATCTTCAACCAGATGCGAGGAAACATTAGCAAGTGCAATCAAACGTGACCTTTCTAAAGGTTCAGGGGTTATGGTCGACAGGAAGCCTGTTTTTGCAATAGAGGTAAATGTACCTGCAGTTTCTGTAATAATGCTCATTGCAAAATAGAAAATCCATTTTGGAAGATAAGTAGCAGGTGTGTTCGGGAAAATAAACGGTATAAGCCAATACCACATTCCCAAAACCTGAAGAGGTATTTCACCTAAAAGCACATAGGGCTTGAATTTACCCCAACGTGTTCGAGTTTTATCTACCATAACTCCAATAAAGGTATCATTGAATGAGTCCCAAATGGTTGCAACAACGTTCTGTATAGCAAGATAATTAAAGTCGATTTTTACAACGTCGTAAATGTAACGCTCTTTGTAATCGTCAATATTAAGACTTGCTGCAACATCATTGAGCACATAGGCGAGGGTTTCCTTTTTGCCTACATAACGGCGTGGCTGAGTAGTTACACTTGACACAGATTCACGTAATTCCATAGTAACCTCCTTATTCCTTTATTTAAGAGAGTCGAGGATCGCTTTTGCGTTGTTTTCGGCTACCTCAATAACCTGCTGAGGTAATCTCATATTTTCTAAATAATGAGCATCCGAATCAGAAAGAATTTTTAATTTTTTCAGATAGGGATGCCTTTCTTTAAGTTCTTTTTCTTTTGAAATATCAAAAATTTCCGCACATTTAAAACCGAAATAGTCATCAATAATACCAAGGTTTGAAAGAATACTGAATGAAGAACGGTCAATATGAGCAGGGTAGCATATTCCGTTGTATTCAGAAACCTTTTTTACAACCTTTTCCGTGCTTATTCCGCTTGCGGCAACAAGCAGAATTTCCTCTTGTCCTGTTACATTGTCATTTTCATCGCATATTAATTGCTCCCCGAAAACTGCGGGCTTGTTTTTTATGGGAGGCATAGTTGACTTAACGTAATCTGAAAAACGCAACGCATCCTCTAAAGAGTAGAAGAGGCAGACTATATGTACCTCTTCGGAGGTGCATAATTCCATTCCGGGAATGAATGTTATTCCGTTTTCTTCTGCAAGCTTTGCAACTGCAGGGCAGTTTAATGCGGTGTTGTGATCCGTTAAAGCAATGGCATCGTACCCCATAAGCTTTGCGAAATTAACAATGTTATTGGGGGTCATATCCGTGTCACCGCAGGGACTTAAACAGGAATGTATGTGAAAATCATAATATAATTTCATATCAATTTAGAAATTTCAACGGCAATTTCGTAAGAGTTTTTCCGAGTGCCGAGAATAATAACTTCATTTTCTTCCGCTCTTTTTATAGCGTCTTTATCAGCAGGGGCATCTTCCGTCAGAATAATGCAAGCAACTTCTGCAAGTACGGCAACACCTATAGAAGTTACATTTCCCATAACCGTAAGCCAGGCGTCACCTTCAGAGGCTCTCGACATAACCCAACTTAAAAGATCACCGCAATAGCAGCCGGTAACATTCTTTTCTTCTGCCAGATTTTCGTTACATATATACTGCAAGTCTAATTTCTCTTTTAATTCTTTAACTGTCATAAATTTAGTCTTCCTTTATTTCTCTGAATGGGGCTGGGATGAAACGGTCAAGACATTCATCACTGTCAATTTCATGGAGCTCTTCTCGTGCTCTGAAAACACAGTCCTGCTCCGTTGTGAATCCGCGGACAACATCTTCTGCCAGTGCTCTGCAACTTGGTGCACCGCAGGTTCCGCAGTCAAGACCGGGAAAAACCTTGAGAAGCTCTTTCATTCTGTTCATTCTTGCCATTGCTTCCGTTACATTATCCGCAAGCTTCATAACATCGTCACAGGGTTCGACGGGACTTGTGCAAAGAAGCTCGGTGGGAAGCACTCTGTTATCAAGATGATTGCATGAGATGGGACTGTATTTTCTCAGCTTCATAAGGCGGGATTTTGCAATGAACGGATTTTCAGAAGTAAGACTTCCACCAACGCAACCGCCCTGGCAAGCATTTAATTCAATAAAGTCAACTGTATCTAATGTGCCTCTTTCAACCTCTTCAAGAATTTTCATACAGTTTTCAATGCCATCTGCTGCAAGTGCATTATCGTGCAAAGTGCCGGATGCTTCACCACCACTGGTTGCCCAGCCTATACCTATAACACCACTTTCATGCAAGGCTTTAAGCTCATCAGATTTTTCAGTTTTTTCCATCGCTTTCAAAAGAAGGGGATAAATATCATTAATTGCAATTGCACCATCCACGTGGGACTTTTCAATACCGATAGGTTGTTTTATGGCAGTAACCTTTGCAGGGCAGGGGGTGATAAAGAAAACACCGATTTCTTCGGGTTTAAGCCCTGTTTTCTGTACTGCTTTTATTCTTGCAAGCCTGCCTGCCTCATCAACAGGAGCAGTTATAGGCATAATGTTATCTACAAGCTCAGGAAAACAGACTCTTATAAGCCTTACAACTGCGGGGCAAGCAGATGATATTAAAGGTCTTATATGGGTGTTTTGCTGCATATAAATTCTTGTTGCCTCAGAAATTAATTCTGCTGCTTTTGATACTTCAAAAACGCTGTCAAAACCTAATGACGGGAGTGCATTCAGAATTATATTTATATCGTCAAGATTATTAAATTGTCCGTAAAGAGCAGGGGCGGGTAGGGCGATTTTGTATTTGTAATCCTCAATTTGTGAAAGTACATCACGACTTGCATATTTTGCGTGATGGGGACAAACACGAATACATTCACCGCAGTCAATACATCGCTCTTTTATAATTACTGCCTTGCCGTTTCGTACACGAATAGCTTGTGTAGGACAACGTTTTATGCAGTTAGTACAACCTCGGCATTTGTCTTTATCAAGGCGTACCGAGTGGAAATATGTATCCATAGCAATTCCTTTCAGTCGGGTTATTTTACAAATACTTTAAGCTTTATTGTTGTTCCTTTTCCGACCTCTGTTTCTATAATCATTTCATCAGTATATTTTTTTATGTTTGGAAGACCCATACCTGCACCAAAGCCTAATTGACGGACATTATCAGGTGCGGTTGAATAACCTTCCTGCATAGCAAGGGACACATCGGGGATACCGGGGCCATGGTCAGTAAGAACTATTGAAATGCACTCAGGAGTGATTTCAACATCAATAAAACCGCCTCCACCGTGAATAACCAGATTTATTTCACCCTCGTAAACAGCAATGGCAACATTTCTTATAACTGATGTGGGGAATCCCAATTCTTTAAGATTTCTCTTGATTTTGCTTGAAGCCTCACCTGCACAGGTGAAGTCTGTTCCACTGACATCATAGTGTAAAGAAAGAAGCTCCATCAGATACCGCTGCCTCCTTTGAGTCCGTTTTTATAAAGAAGACCGCAAGCGGTAAACATTTCAAGCTTTGTTCCCAAAAGAACGATATCTCGTTCTACTGCAAGCTCAATCATATCTTCGTCAGGCTGTTTGCCACGAACAAAAACAATGCATTTCATATCCATCATTTCAGCAGTTCTTACAACCTGAGGATTAACAAGGCCTGAAAGAAGAACGGCTTGTTCTTTAACATAGGCGAGAACATCGCTCATCATATCACTGCCGCAAGCGGTATGAACTTCATTTTCAATAAATTCTTCGCCACAGATAAGCTCCGCGTTAAGAATAGATTTAATTTCACTTATTTTCATATAAGGTTCCCCCATATCTGCAAAGATATATTTATACACCATTATATTCTAACATACAAATAATGAAAATTATATATAAAAAACTGAAAAAAGTTTTCGGCTTCATTTGTGCAAAACAGAAAAATGTTAAAAAATTGTCAAAAAAAGCAAAAAAGTCGAAATTTGGTATAGACATTAAGCCTTTTCTTGTGCTATAATTCTAACGTATGTAAAGTGGTAAAATGCGATTTTGCGTTTACCCGTAACAAACACAATCTGAATGGAGGAAATCTAATGCTCAAGAAAATCAGCACAATACCTTTTAACGGTACACCTGAGCAGAAAGCAAAACTCGATGCAGTAATTGCAGAGTGCAAGGATGACAAAAGTCAGCTTATGCACGTAATGCAGGAGGCACAAGGTATCTATGGTTACCTTCCTCGCGAAGTGCAGGTAATGATTGCAGAGGGTATGGACATTCCCTTGGAGAAAATTTACGGCGTAGCAACATTCTATGCTCAGTTCTCTCTTTCTCCCAAAGGTGAATATGACATCTCAGTTTGCCTTGGTACAGCTTGTTACGTTAAAGGTGCTCAGCCCATTATCGACAAAATCAGTGAAATTCTCGGAATTGAACCCGGCGAATGCACTGCAGATGGTAAATTCTCTCTTGAAGAGTGCCGTTGTATCGGTGCTTGCGGTCTTGCACCCGTTTTCACAATCAACGGAGAAGTTTACGGCAAAATTACCGCAGACGATGTTCCCGGAATTCTTGCTAAATACATGAACTAAGCGTTATGCGCGAACTATCATTAAATGTTCTCGACATTGCCCAGAATTCCATTGCTGCAGGAGCATCTCTTACGGAGATACTCGTTAAAGAAGATACCAAAGAGAAAACACTTCTGATTGGTATTTACGATAACGGCAAGGGGATGACAGCCGAACAGGTTGAAAATGTAAAAGACCCGTTTTTCACAACTCGCACAACAAGAAAGGTTGGTATGGGAATACCGCTTTTTAAATTGGCGGCAGAGCAAACGGGTGGTAGCTTTACAATAACCTCGCAGGTCGGCGTGGGAACCAGAGTTGATGCTCTTTTTAAAACAGATAGCCTCGACTTTACTCCCTTAGGTGATATGGCATCCACAATAGCTACTATTGTGTCCATGAATGAGGACAAGGATTTCGTTTATACCCGTAGTATTGACGGTAAAGAGTTCACATTTAAATCTGCTGATATAAAAGTAATCCTTGACGGAGTTCCGCTTTCGGAGCCTTCTGTTATGAGTTGGATTGAAGATTATATTACAGAAAACACCCCAGGGTGAAACGAATTATCCGAACCAGCCTAAAAGCGAATCTTTTTAAGTCTTTTCGGCGTTTCGGTCTCGAAAGGCGGAAGCCTATCTTCGCCCTCAACACCAAAAATCCAATAAAAATCTTTCGTTTTTAGGTCTAAGATTTTATACAGTGCGGATTTTTGGTCAGCCAAGGCAAAAACGGAGCTAATCCTTTTGGATTAGCGAGTATTTTAACACAGGATGAACGGAAATCAGCCTGTATAAAACAGGTTTGGATAATTCTTTTCACCCTGCATTGAAAGGAATGAATGATATGAAATCACTCGAAGAGTTACTTGCTATAAAAGAAAAAGCACAGGCTCAGATGGCTGCTCGTGACGCTGACGGTAACGACGGTATCAGAGTTGTTGTTGGTATGGCAACTTGTGGTATTGCAGCAGGAGCTCGTCCTGTTCTTAAAGCGATTACTGAAGAGATTGCAAAAAGAAATGTAAAGAATGTTGCTGTTTCACAGACCGGTTGCATCGGTATGTGTCAGTATGAACCCATTGTTGAAGTTTTTGAACCCGGTAAGGAAAAGGTTACTTACGTTCAGATGACTGCAGAAAAAGCAGTTAAAGTTGTTAACGAGCATATCGTTAACGGTAAGCCCGTAGCAGAATATACTGTTGGCGCAGTTACCGAATAAGGAGGAAAGAATAAATGTATCGTTCTCATGTACTTGTCTGCGGCGGTACCGGATGTACCTCCAGCCACAGCGGTGAGCTTATTGATGCACTTAATGCTAACATTAAGGAAAAAGGACTTGATGAAGAAATTCAGGTTGTAAGAACCGGTTGCTTCGGTCTTTGCGCATTAGGCCCCATTATGATTGTTTATCCCGAAGGCTGTTTCTATAGCGAGGTTAAGGTTGAAGATATTCCCGAAATCGTTGAAGAACACCTTCTCAAAGGTAGAATTGTTAAAAGACTTCTTTACAGTGAGACTGTAACAGAAGAAGCAGTTAAACCCTTGAATGAAACTAACTTCTATAAAAAACAGCATCGTGTTGCTCTTCGTAACTGCGGTGTTATTGACCCTGAAAATATCGAAGAATATATTGCTTACGATGGCTACCAGGCTCTTGCTAAAGCTCTTACTCAGATGACCCCTCAGGAGGTTATTCAGACTGTTATTGATTCAGGTCTTCGCGGAAGAGGCGGCGGTGGATTCCCCACAGGCCGTAAATGGAGCTTTACAGCTGCTAATCAGGCAGACCAGAAATATGTTGTATGTAATGCTGACGAAGGTGACCCCGGTGCATTCATGGACCGTTCAGTTCTTGAAGGTCACCCCCACTGTCTCGTTGAAGCTATGACTCTTTGCGGTTATGCAACAGGTGCAACAGAGGGTTATGTATATGTTCGTGCAGAGTACCCCATTGCTGTTCAGCGTTTGCAGAAGGCTATTGACGATGCTCGTGAATATGGTCTTCTTGGTAAAAACATCTTTGGTTCAG
>JAZUOL010000070.1:0-15858 GCA_045604605.1 Acutalibacteraceae bacterium
AGAGAATCAAGCTTTATGCCATAATCCTTTAAAACGCTTTCGAATGTTTTTGTAAGATTAAGATTAAAAAGGGAGTTTTTCAAGGAGCGACCCATAAGAAACTCCATTGAAAGGTAGCAAATGCGTTTTTTGCCTTCTTCATCTGCTTTTTTACCAAGCTCCGCTCTGCCCTGCGCCATCATATCGCGGACAATCATTGAAACCGCTTTATAATACTGCTCATAGGTAGCATTTTCAGTAGATATACCGAAAAAGTGGAGAAGTTTATTTTCAAGCATTTCTTTCGCTTGTTTCTTTGTAAGCTTATAATTCATACAAATCCTCCAAAAATATTTTTAAAAACCGTAGTTTTTTACTGTTCGATTATACATATTACACTAAAATCACACTAAAATCAACTATAATAAGGCGAAAAATTGTATAATATATTATGTTAATTTTTGGACAGTTTTTCGGTAACCCGACCTCCCTGGCGAAGGGAGGGGGACCGCGCCGAAGCTCGCCTTTGGCGTGGTGGAGGGTTCTAGTACCGTAAGGCGCGTATAATAAAATTCTTTACCTTATAAGAGAAAAGTTTTACAAAGAAGTAAAAAAATTACACCGGGAACAGAAAAAAGAACGCTGAAAGCAACGGAAAATATATTCACTCCCAAAGAAAGCGGAACAAAATAATTCACCGCCCAAACGGCGCAAAGAGCTCCCACGCCACCAAATGCACTTGTGAAAAACGATTTAAAAAAACAACCGCTGTTTTTGAATATCAAAAGCGCAACTAATAAAAGCATGACACCGATAAAATATATCATTTCTTCACTTCCTTTAGTTTATTCAGTAAAAAATCGTGTTTTATTTCAAGACTGCGCAATTCAAGAATGGCTGATTCCACAAGCGATAAATCCGTTTCTTGCGACAATTTAAAATAGGAAAGTTTAATTAAAAATCTTACTTCTTCTATTTCCTTTAACAGGATTTCCTCTTCGCTCATTTTTCTTATTCTTGACATCTGAATTTTGTTAATTTCTTTCACGCTCCTATCTTTTTTATACAATTATTTTTATTCATAGAAATTTAAATTTATTACAGATTATTAATCATATTTATCGTGCATAATTATTATAGATAAAACTTATGAAACAGTATAGGCAGTGCTTTTTATAATATTCGGAAGCGAAGCTTCCCCGAAACTTGCCACTTTACACTTTCAATTTATCATTTTATGAGAGGTGCTTATGAACAGACATTCTTTTACTTACCAACAATATTGCCCTGTTGTTGATAAAAACGTTATTATTGAAGAACTGACATTTTTAAGCGGCAGGAAAAAAATCCGTTGCCTTTACTACCACAAATGCAACTGCAAAGAGATGGGCGGTTGCAAAAACAAATATGTAAAAAGACGTATTGAGGCGGTTGAAAAAAAGGGAGAATGATTATATAATTGTGTTGCTTTTACGAAGTGGAATCTTTACGGGGCAACCCACCACCATCGCAAGCGATGGTTCCCCTCCCTATTTGCCAAAGGCAAACAGGGATGATACCTATTCGCAAGAACCAACAACTTGTAAGAGGTGAAATTTGTGTCAGGAATTTATATTCACATACCATTTTGCAAATCAAAATGTCCTTACTGCGATTTTTATTCTTACAGATGCAAAAGTGAAGAAATGAACCGATATGTTGAAGCTTTATTAAATGAAATTACTAATCTTTCACGAGTTGAAGAATTTGTTAAAAAGCCTTTTAGAGCAGATACACTTTACCTTGGCGGAGGGACTCCTTCCGTTTTATCGGGCGAAGAACTTTACTCAATCATCACCACCGCGAAAGAAAAATTTTTGATTTCCGATAATGCTGAAATCACCGTTGAATGCAATCCGAACTCCGACATTGAGGCTATTCTCCCCTACCTTTTGAAAACGGGGGTAAACAGAATTTCTTTAGGACTGCAATCTGCAGTTGATAAGGAGAGAAAAATACTCGGCAGACAGAGTGATAAAAAGAGAGTTGCAGAGGTTATAAAGCTTATAAAATCAAATGGCATAACCAACATTTCTCTTGATGTTATGTTAGGTATTCCTTATCAGACAAAGGAAAGCTTAAAGGAAACTTTGAATTTTGTTATAGATAGCGATGTTCCCCATATCAGCGCATATATGCTCAAAATTGAAGAAGGAACTCATTTTTACAAAAACTATACCAAATATGATTTCCCCGATGACGAAAAAACAATAGAGTTTTATAATATATGTGCGGATACCCTCGAAAATTCCGGATTTAACCATTATGAAATTTCAAACTTTGCAAAGGCAGGCTATGAAAGCCGACACAATACAAAATATTGGCAACTTGACAACTATTTAGGTATAGGTCCGGGCGCGCATTCCTATATTGACGGAAAGCGATTTTACTTTGAAAGTAACACCGAAAGCTTTATAAATGGTAAAAAAGCCGTTTTTGACGATTTTGGTGGTGATGCTGAAGAATACATAATGCTCAATTTAAGACTAAAAAAAGGATTGTGTATTTCCGAATTAAAAAAGCTTTACGAAAAAAAATATGTTATAAAAATAAAAGAAAAAGCCCCGTTCTTAAAAGAACAAGGCTTAATTGATTTTGACGGTGAAAGGCTATCTCTCACAAGGAAAGGTTATCTTCTTTCAAACTCCGTTATTTGTGAATTAATTTGAAGTCTTCGGAGAGTATTTCACAATTTTCCACTCCGTCAGTTATAATAATATCTTTATTTTCCGTAATAAAAATATACTGAAAGTCGTTATGTTCCTTTGCGAACTTAACGGCTTTTTCTTTACCCATTATAAAGAGCGCCGTAGAAAGCGCATCACACATTGCACCATCCGTACCAATTACGGTTACACTCAGAAGATCGCTTTTTGCAGGTTCACCTGTTTGGGTATCAATAATATGGTGATATGTTTTGCCATCCTTTCGGAAACTGCGTTCATATCCCCCTGAGGTAACAACGCTGACATTACCTTTGTGCTTGAAGGTGCAGGCAAGGGAGCTTGTTTCCAATGGATTTTTAACTCCAACGGTCCACTCGCCTTTTTCCTGATTTTCACCGCAAAGCACAATATTGCCACCGAGAGATATTACCCCGCTTACTCTTTTTTCCTTTGCAATCTTTAAAAGCTCATCACCCAGATACCCTTTTGCAATTCCGCCAAGAGAAATCTCAGTATTTTCTGCCTTTTCTACAACATTGCCTTCTAAAGAGATTTTATCTGCACCTGAAAGTTCAAGAGCACTTCTAATATTATCTGATGCAGGAACAGCATAATTTCCGCTATTAAATCCCCATAGTTTTAAAACAGGCATTATTGTGATGTCAAAAGCACCCTCTGTAAGAATGTTTGCAAATATAGATTTTTCTATTATTTTTGCGGTATCATTCTTGACTTTTATTTTGGTGTCTTTACCATTCACAAGAGAAACATCGCTATTTTCCTTGTTTGCATCAAAAAGAGCATCAAGTTCATTTATTCTATCGGAAAAAGCTGTTATAACAGCATCTTTTTGCCCTTCAGAACTACTGAACACCCTTATACTTATAAGGGTGTTCATAGCAGTAAATTCCTTACTTGATTCACTTGTTGAATTACAAGAACACATCGAAAGCCACAAGCAACCGCAAACTAACAATGCTATTGTTTTTTTCATTTTAGCTTAAACCTGCTTTTTTCATATTGGCTTCGTGTTCGCTCATAGTGTTTGCATAGTAAACATCACCGGTTTCGGTATCATGGCAGAAATAGAAATAGTTAGTATCTGATGGATTAAGTGCTGCTCTGATTGCCGCATCACCGGGGTTTGCAATAGCACCCACAGGAAGACCTTTACATTCCTCGCTATAAGTATCATAATCATCGCGATACTGAATATATTTTTGGGTATCCTCTGTTGATGAAGTCAATGTAGGTTTGATAGTTTTCAAGAGATAATCCTCTGTTGAGTCACAGTTGAGCCAAGGAAATGTTGCAGGCCTGTCAAGACGGTTGTAAAGAACAGAAGCGATATCATTCATCTGAGAGCTTGAAGCCGCCTCTTCCTGAAGAATTGATGCCATAACAATTACTTCATCAAGGCTTATTCCACGTTCTTCAGCCTTTTTCTGATATTCGTCAGTCCATCTGGACTGGAAGTTATTCAAAAATCTTCTTACAACGCTTGATGCATTTTCACCAACATAAAACTCATAGGTATCGGGATAAATATAGCCTTCAAGCACTCTGAAGCGTTTCTCTTTATTAGGAATAGATTTAATAAAATCGTACTCTTCGGAGAAATCCACACTTTGCAGAGTATTTATAAAGCTTGCAGCGGTACAAACCTCATTTGTTTCAAGTTTTTCTGCAATCTGGTCAATAGTCCATCCTTCGGGGAAGGTCAGAGTGACTGTTTCGGAAAGGGTAATATCAGCTTTCATAGTGGAAAGCATTTTTTCAACTCCCATTGATGGTGTGAGAGTATATACGCCTGAAACATAATCTCCGTCTTTACCGAAGAATTTAATAAACATATTGCAGAAAAGCTTATTTTTTATAAGGTCGTTATCCTCAAGCACATCAATAACATCTGCATCGCTCATACCCTTGGAAACCTTAACCTCAACAGTTACGTCTTCAACATCAATTGCAAGAACATCATTAATGCAATTTATGCCATAAAGACAGAGTATAACACTTGATAAAAGAATTATTCCTATTGACAATGCAAATCTTGAAAGTCTTTCGGAACTTAACAATCTGCCCCAAAATGACGTTTTAAACTTTTTGTTTCTCGCTTCTTTTTTTGCTATTGCCTTTTTTTGCGCCTCAGTAGTAGGCGGTGCAGAAACCTTGAATTTTTCCACAGCGGGTTTAGCTTTTTGATTTTTCCGTACAGTTGCATTTTTCTCTCTTTGCGCCGCTTTATCAATATCGCGAGGAGGATTTGAAAAATACACTCCGCCTTTATAGTTGGGATTTTCGTAGGCACTATTTGAGTTTATATCAATTTTGAAATCATCAATCTTTTTCTGCCTTTTGCTTTTCAGATTATCTTCAGAAAGCCTGGAAGAATCAGTTTTATTTTCCGCATTTTCATCCTCAAACATACTCAAAAGTTCTTCATAATTATTCAAATTATCTTTTGCCACTCTAATCACTCCTTTATTGTGAGAATATTTTTCTCTGTTAATATCATATCGACTGTTCTGTCGTATTTTCCGTGAAATAATTCATCTTTTATATTTTGCGAATAACAAATACCAATAGATGTTCCTTTGTAGCGTGAAAGGTACCTGTCATAATAGCCCTTTCCGTACCCAAGACGATATCCTGATTTATCAAACATAAATGCAGGAACAATGCAAATTGTATTTTCGGTTTCAGTGAGCATTTTTTCTTTATTGGAGGCTGGCTCTAAAACGCCGAAAGAACCTGAAGCCAGCTCATCGAGAGATTCTATATAATAAAAATTCATCTCCGATGGCCCGCCCTCGCAACGAGGCACCGCAACCTTTTTCCCCGATGATAAAAGAGCATTTATAAACTCTTTAGTATCAACCTCAATATCTGTTGAAACATAGCACAAAAATGTATCTGTTTCTCTCACTGCCCATAAATTAAGTAGCTTGTTGCAGATTTTTTTATCATAAGAGCTTTTGACTGAAGAATCCATTGAAATTCTGCTTTCCTTGGCTTCTGCTCTCATTTTCTTTTTTATGGGGCGTATATCTATTATTTTCTCCATTGAATACCTCTGAGTATCTGAAGAGCTTTTTCTTCACCTGTGATTATAGAACAGATTGCTGCACCGAACTCCCAAGCAACACCTGCACCTTTAGCGGTAACGATATTGCCGTCGATAATCACTCCACTTTCCACAAGGTTTGCGCCTTTTAACTCATCCTCAAAGCCCGGGAAGCAGGTTGCATTTTTGTCCTTTAAAAGACATTTTCTGCCTAAGATAAATGGTGCAGCACAAATTGCGCTGATGATTTTATTATTCTCTGCACAAAAATCAATTGCTTTCTGAACATCACTTGAATTATTAAGGTTTTCCGCACCTGGCATTCCGCCGGGAAGAATGATACCCTGAACATTTTCGTCAAGAGCTACATCCTCAGGAAGAATATCGGCCTCAACATTTATTCCGTGAGCACCGCGACAATATTTGCCGCTGACACCAACTGTTTTTACATCTATACCTGCTCTCAATAAAAAATCCACCGGAGCAAGCGCTTCTATTTCTTCAAAGCCATCGGCAAGAAATACATAAATCATTATAAATTCCTCTTTCAATTTGAATAAGGTATTCCGAAAAATCCATTTTGGATTTCGGGCGCATCTTTTAATTTATAAAACATTCCGTAAGGAATTGAATCTTTGATTGCTGTTTGTCTGTATATAATTTTTTCTTTTTCAGTGTTATTAAAAATTTCATTTAAAAGCGAGCCTTCATTTCCGAAAAGTTCAAATATTGTAAGAGTTTCCTCTGTTTCTTCATAAAGAGCATAGCCCTCATTCTCAACTGAAACTATTTTTACCTCTCCGCTTTTCGAATTGAAAAAAGAATTAAAGGTGCTTTTTCCAAGTATAACAAAAGGTACATTCTTGGGATTTCCTCTTATGCTCTTTCTGTATTTTTCGTAAGTGAGCTTTTCGGACTTTTGGGTTTGTCCTTTTTGATAATCCTTTTTATAAACAGCTTTTTCAGAATAAGAAAAGCCTATTTTAAAGCCCAGCTTCTCATAAATATGAAAAAGGTATTCTTCTTCCGGCACAAGGAAAAGATAGTCTATATTCCGACTTTTTGCCAACTTGAAAAGTTCTTCAAAAAGGTTTTTCATTAATCCTTTTCCGCGATAATCAGGATGGGTGCAAACAGCGTAAATATAATAAGCTGAATATTCTTTTTTATCTACCACAATTACACTTTCCAGCATATACAAAACGCTTACGGGATTGTTATGGTCAAAAGCAGCTATCACTCTTTCAGGCGAAACAGTGTTTTCAAAGAAGAAATCCAGACTTTCTTTACTATCGTCAAAAGCAGTTTGCCAAAGGAGTTTTAAATTTTCATAATCACTCTCAACAGGAAAGCTGATTTCAAAGAATTTTTCCATAGTATTTTTTAACAAGATATTCGGGGTGATAAGAAATTTTAGCTTTTCTTAAATTCTCCACCCCTGCATCATCTTCACGATTTATATATTGAAAATCTACGAGAGAATTTTCTGCAAATAATTTATTGATTACCGCATAAGCAGTAAGGTAGTCAGGAGAAGCCTTTTCAAAATGAGTGCAATAGGTTTTGCCATCGGGCATTTTCTCCCCTAATGCATAGGCAACAATTTTTCCGTCAACCTTCAGAATCGCACCCGACAAGCAAAGCTCGTTAAAATATTCAAAGGCTTTTTCTATAACAAGCATTTCCTCGTCAAGCTTTGGGTTTCGCTCTCCCCCTTTATGCCAAAGGCGGGAAAACTCAAGACATTCTTTTAAGTTGGTCTCATTCAATTCCTCATAAGAATAATTATTCTTTTTGCAGAATGAATTAACGTGGTTTTTCTTTGAATGATATTTTCTGCCCTTTAAGGCTGCAAGATTTTCTCTGAGATACACATAGTCAAAAAAATCTCTCTGTTCCCGAAGAACAAGCCTTTCACCATAGATTTCCTTGAGCACCTCTGCTTGCTTTTCACTTAAACAATAGAAGCTGAAATCTGTATTCCTTTCCTTTGCATCCTCTTCTATAATTTCAAGGGCATCCTTTATATCGCCCTTTCCCCAAGGGAAAGCATAGCTTTTAATTCCGTTAAAGCGGGAACGGAGGAATATAAACCCGTCTTTCTCTGCAATTCGGGTATTTTCTCCGATACTCCAACAGAAGATATTGCCGAAACAAAAGTCACAAATCTGTGAAACGCTTTCAGGAATATTATTTAAAATCAATTCTCTGTCTTCAATTTTTACAGGTTGAAAGTCAAGCATAATTATCTCTTAATTGTATCAAGTAAAATTTTATACACTGTATCGTTTATTGATTCGATTGAAATAGGTGCGCCATTTTCGGAGCAAGGAACAATTATCCAACCGCATTTATCTGCCGCATAAAGAGCAGCCTCACGACAAGCATTGAGAAATTCAACATTTGCTTCGTGAACATCCTTTTTATTCTCGTCGCCCTCGTAACGTTGAGTCATAAGTCTTTGAGAAACCTCAACGGGCATATCAAGGAAAATAACCTTATCGGGTGCAGGAATACCGATTTTGTTATATTCAAAATCGAAAAGCCAGTCTAAATACTCGTCCCACTCAGATTTATCCAGCTTTGTCATCTGATAAATTGCATTGGCGGGAGTATATCTGTCTGCAAAAATCAATGTACCATCAAGATATTCTTTTTTCCATTTTTCTGTGTAAGAGGCGAACCTGTCCGCCGCATAGAGCACCGAGGTTGCATAGGCATTAACATCCCCTGCATTCTTACCGAAATCCCCTGCAAGATATTTTCTTACAAGAATACTTGAATCGCTTTCATAATCGGGAAGCTTGATTTTTTTATAATCAATTCCATCCGCAGAAAGTCTTTTGCAGACAAGGTCGGTCTGGGTGGTTTTACCGCAACCGTCAAGACCCTCTAAATCAATAAACATATTCTAAATAACAAACCTTTCAAAAACACATCATATTATTCCAATTATACCCATTAATAATACAATAAATCTTGTCAACTGTCAAACTATGTGGCTAATTTGTAATAAATATGTAACAAATAACAAAACCCGCCTAAGCGGGTTTTAAAATTAATTCTCTAAAAGCTTCAAAACACTTGCTTTAGGAAGAAGACCTACGCCCTGATTAACAAGCTTTCCACCTTTGAAAACAAGAAGAGTTGGAATGCTTGAAATACCAAACTGCATAGCAAGCTGCATTTCTTCATCTACATTGACCTTGCCCACAACAATATCTGTTCTCTCTTCTGAAATTTCGTGAATTGTTGGTGCAATCATCTGACAAGGGCCACACCAGGTTGCCCAGAAATCAAGTAAAACAGGCTTATCGCTTTTTAAAACCAGTTCTTCGAAATTAGCACTTGTAATTGTTAATTCTGCCATTTTTATTCATCCTTTCGGTTTTCAGTCTTTAGATTTATAGTAAAGCATACAGTGGCAATAGCCCTCAAAATCGGGGTCTTTTATCTGCTCACGGAATTCTTTACAGATACATTTATTGTCTTCTGTTCTTTCAAGTCTGCAAGGGCAATAACCACCCTTCATTTTAAGACCTTCCTTTATTCTTGCAACAACCTCTTTATTTTCATTGAATTTAACCGCCATTGTAACACCCCTCACAATATTGTTTTTACCCATATATTTTAGCAAAAATTTATTGACATATCAACATTTATCCTTTACTTTTTCTTAAAAATGTGTAAGATATAAGGGTAAAAACAAATCGGGAGTGTTGTTATGAACACAATTAAACAAGAGGCGTATTCCGCCGCAAAGGAAATTATTGAAATCGGCAAGCTAAAAAAGGGTCAGATTCTTGTTATCGGCTGTTCCACAAGTGAGGTAATTGGTGACACAATCGGCACTAATTCCTCCCCTGAAACTGCAAATGCAATTTTCGAGGGTATTTATGAAGCTGCTAATGAATATGGTATTTTTGTTGCGGCACAATGCTGCGAGCATCTTAACAGAGCAATTATTGTTGAACAGGATGCAGTTCCCAATGGTGAATATGTTAATGTTGTTCCACAGCCAAAAGCGGGTGGTTCTTTTGCAACTGCCGCATACAAGGCTTTCAAAAACCCTGTTGCCCTTGAAGAAATCAAGGCAGATGCAGGGCTTGACATCGGCTCAACCTTAATCGGTATGCACCTTAAAAAGGTTGCAGTTCCCGTAAGGCTCAAAAACAAAAAAATCGGTAACGCCACTCTTACCGCCGCTAGAGTAAGACCGAAATTCATCGGTGGCGAAAGAGCGCATTATAACGAAGATTTGATGTAAAGGAAATATATTATGAAATACGAAATTTTAAAGCTTTTAAGTAAAAACGCACGCTACACAACAGATCAGATTGCAACAATGCTTGGTGCTACTGAAAGTGAAGTAAAAAGCCAAATTGAACAGCTCGAAAAAGACGGCATAATCCGAGGTTATAAAACTGTTATTGACTGGGATCAGCTTGATGATGCTTACGTTTCCGCCATTGTTCAGCTTAATGTTGTTCCTAAAGCGGATTCAGGCTTCGAAGAGGTTGCTGAAAAGGTTATGGCTTTCCACGAGGTTGAGTCCGTTTATCTTATGTCAGGCTCTTATGACCTTAATGTTGTTGTTAAAGGTAAAACTCTTCAGGATGTTGCTCGTTTTGTTGCAAGAGAGCTTGCAACAATTGACTCTGTAACATCTACCGCAACTCATTTTGTAATGCGCCGTTATAAAGAATTGGATGTTGAGCTTTTTGATACCGAAGAAGATACCAGGGGGCAATTTATTTATGATTGATTACTCCAAGGTATTAAACCCTGCGGTGACCGAAATAAAGCCCTCGGGTATAAGAAAGTTTTTTGATATTGCCGCCACAATGGAGGACGTTATATCTTTAGGCGTTGGCGAGCCTGACTTTCAGACCCCTTGGAGCATCAGAAAAGCAGGTATAAACTCACTTGAAAGAGGAAGAACAAAATACAGCGCAAATCGCGGTACAATTGAGTTAAGAAGAGAAATAGGAGCTTATCTGAAAAGACGATATAATCTGCAATACAAGCCCGAAAGTGAAATTCTGGTGAGCGTTGGCGGAAGTGAAGCAATTGACGCAGCAATCCGCGCTATTGTTGCCCCCGGTGACGAGGTTATTATTCCCCAACCAAGTTATGTTTGTTACGAACCAATAACAAGCCTTGCAGGCGGAGTTCCCGTTATTATTGAAACAAAAGCGGAAAATGATTTCAAGGTTACACCCGAGGAACTGAAAAACGCAATTACAGATAAAACGAAAGCACTCATTCTCCCATACCCCTGCAACCCTACAGGTGCGGTTATGGAAAAAGAGGACCTTGAAAAAATCGCAGAAATTTTAAATGGCACCAACATTGTTGTTATTTCCGATGAAATTTATTCCGAGCTTACCTACGGAGATTACACACATATTTCTCCTGCTTCAATTGACGGTATGTGGGAAAGAACAATTACAGTCAACGGATTTTCAAAGGCATATTCTATGACCGGTTGGCGTCTAGGCTACGCTTGCGGTCCTGAAGCTCTTATGAGCCAGATTACAAAAATCCACCAATATGCCATAATGTGCGCTCCTACCACATCACAGTATGCGGCAGTGGAAGCTCTTAAAAACGGTGACGAAGCAATTGAAAAAATGAGAACGGAATATGACCGCAGAAGAAGACTTATTGTAAACGGTTTCAACAAGCTTGGTCTTACTTGCAGAGAGCCAAAAGGCGCATTCTACGCCTTTCCCTGCATTAAAAGCACAGGGCTCTCAAGCGAGGAATTCTGCGAAAAATTACTTGAAAGCAAAAAGGTTGCAGTTGTTCCCGGAACAGCTTTCGGCAAAGGCGGAGAAGGCTTTGTCAGAGCCTCCTACTGCTACTCAACAGAGCATATTATCAAGGCACTTGAGAGAATTGGCGAGTTTATTAACGAGAGTCTTTAAAGACTCTCGTTAGCGATATAAATCCTTGCGGATTTGCGATATATCTGACGATGCGATATACCTATGGTACGATATGTGCCGTTGGCACACGATTGAGGATTTATATCATATCGCATTGAGCCAAGCGAAATATATCGTAACAAAGTTATATCGCATTTGCAAAGCAAATATATCGCGTTGATAAAGGTAATATACAGAGAAGGGGATGTAAAAAAAGCGCAGACCGTATAAAACCAGCTTAGCAAGGGGTTCTGCAGGTGTATAAAGCCTGTAGAACCCCTTAAAGAATATAAAAAACATAAAAATGATGAAAAAATTATGTTTTATACTACGAACACACTTCGCCACTCGACGTACCTTTGTACGCCTTCGGGCAAGCAAAACCAAGTCTGAAGCCTTGATTTTGCTCAGTTTGTCCGTTCTGCATCTTTTTTCCTATCCCCTGAAAAGGGGCTGTAAAAAAAACTCGCGTTTTTTTACAGCTCCTTTTTATTATACATTACTTTTCCTTTTAAACCTTTTTGCTTTTTTGCAAAGCAAATCAAAGCCAACAAGATCCCGAGATGCAGTAAAAATTCGTTTTCCTTTTTTGTTTTTCACAATTAACAAACTCTCTTTACCGCTGTTATCAGGCTGCCTGTTTATAATTTCCACTTCATAAAATTCTTCTCTCGGAATAAACTTTTTCAACACAAAAAACTTTGTTACGGTAAAGCCCGTATCGTCCACGGTACAACGATAAGTCAGGATATAAATAAGCGCTAAAAAAGAAACCGCTGATAAAGCACAAGAACCTACTGAAAGAGGATTTGGTTTACCACTACCAGAACATAAAGCTACAGTAATACCCAAGCAAGCTAAAAACAATATAAGAAATAATATAATTCTTCTTGGTTCGTGGTATGCAACAAAGTTATTTTTGTCAAAGGTCGCTTCTTTTTCTTCAGACTTCTTATGAATAAAAGTATTTATAGGTTTTTCAATTAACTTTTCGAAAATCGCTCGAAATAAATATTTCATTATTGCACCTTCTTTTTTCTCATGCCATCAGGTGCATATCACAACAAGGGTATATCACTAAGGAAAGCTTGTTACAGTTGAAGCTTATGCTTCAATGACGCTCCTATGGTCGCGTCAAGAACTCTCCACCGTTCCGCCTTACATTAATTTGTTTAATTTATATTTGGCTCGCATTACACTGTATTTATAAGGTTTACTTTTTTCAAGACGGTCCCCCTCTCTTTGAAGAGAGGTAAAAACTCGCCTTTACTTTTTTCTTCTACGGCGCATTTTCGCGCCCCGAAATTTTACATTTTGCATTTTGCATTTTCCATTTAATTGAAATTATTTTTCTAAAATAATTTCAATTATTATGGGGCAATGGTCACTTGTATAGTCACCATTTCTCATACCTGTAAGCACATTGTATAAATTAACCTTTATCCCCCTTTTAGAAATCATAAAATAGTCAATTCGTTTGAATTTTTCGGGGTTATTCCAACCGTTATAGGTATGCAACTCACTTGAATTTTCTGTTGCATATTTTGCATCAAGAAAATTCTCGGTTACGCTATTGTATGTTACCGAACCTTCAACCGCGTTAAAGTCGCCCATAATTACTGCGGGGAGTGAGCCAAATTCTGCGATTTTATCAAGAACAACCTGAATACCATTGATTCTTGCTTCATCACTTACATGGCTTAAATGGGTATTGAAAACAACAAAATCCTGCTTTGTTGCTTTGTCAGTTAAAATGATATAACTGCACACGCGATTATACTGTGCGCCCCAGGATTTGCTTGGGACATCGGGGGTTTTAGAAAGCCAGAAGGAGCCTTTATCAACAAGAGAATAAAGCTCTGTATTATAGAATATGGGGCAACCCTCGGAATTGAAGGCATCGTCACGATATGTAATAACAGAATCATAGCCCTCTAATGAGTCAACAAGGTAGGAATAATGCCATTTTGTTGCTTCCTGAAAGCCGATTATACCGGGCTTTTCTTCTGCTATATCATCAATTATCAAATCCGCACGATAAAACCAACCCTTCTTGCCCCAGTCTGTAGGACTGATGCAACGAAGGTTATAGCTCATCATTTTGATATTGTCTTCTTTGGGTTCAATTGAAATGGTTTCTTTGTTCTCTTTGTAGTGGGGGTAAAACATAAAAGTATTACCAACGAGAACAATTACCGCTACAAGAACTAAAGCCAATAAACTGCCGAGAATTATTAAAATTGCTTTTTTCATTTTTATCACCTTTTTTATTATAAACTATAAACATTTTAAAAGCAACAAAAAACAACGTAGGGGCGGGTCTTCCCGCAAGTAAATTAAACCAATGTTTTTCAGCGGAACGGTCAAGACCGTTCCCTACTTTTCTACCACTAAAACATTTTCGCCGAGGAGGCTCAACGCCCTTTTGAACTAAACAAAAAAATAAAGGTAGTCTCTTACGGAACTACCTTTATTTTTTGGCGGAGAGCAAGGGATTCGAACCCTCGAAACGGTTTTGGCCGTTTACACGATTTCCAATCGTGCTCCTTCGACCGACTCGGACAACTCTCCATCTGTCAAAGAATTTAAGCTATTAAATTCTGCACTTCTCTCAAAGTGCTTTGCTATTATAACTAATTGATGTAAAAAAATCAATAGGTTATTGATAATTTTTTATTTTCTTTTTTATTGTATAGTTTATACAATTATGATATTATTTACTAAATAATAATCTCGAAAAGAGGTATACATATGAAATTCAAACCATATCACAAAAGCCTTGAAGATTTGCATGTTGGTTGCCAGAGTCCTCGTGCATACTTTATTCCTTACGATAATCTTGAGGATGCTCTTTCAGGGGACAGAAACAAATCTTACTATTTAACTAACCTTTGCGGTGATGACTGGAGCTTTAAGTTCTTTGAAAGCTTCGAGGATTTAGATGACTCTTATCTTACTGCAGATTTTGATAAAAAGGATTTACCCTTGGTAAAGGTGCCCGGTAACATTCAGCTTTATGAGAATGTTGACCACGATTCTCCGCTTTACTCAAACCTTAAATATCCTTTCCCCACAGACCCGCCCTTTGTTCCTGATGAAAATCCCTGTTCTGTTTTCATTAAGGAATTTGATGTAAGTGCAGAAATGATGGAGAGAGATAACATCATCACCTTTGAGGGTGTTGGCTCTTGCTTCTATCTTTTAATCAATGGCGAATTTGTTGGTTACAGTCAGGTAAACCACTGCACAAGTGAATTTGATATTTCAAAATTTCTTGTTGAAGGAAAGAACAGAATTACTGTTGTTGTAGTTAAATGGTGCGATGGCTCATATCTTGAGGACCAGGACTATTTCCGCCTTTCAGGTATTTTCAGAGAGGTTTATATTCTTTCCCGTAGCAAAAACCGTCTTAAAGATGTTTATATCAGAAAGAGCTTTAACGAGGATTACTCCCTTGCAACTCTTACTGTTGAATGTGATTTAGTAGGAAGCGCACCTGTTCTTTACGGACTTGCTTCTCCCAAGGGTGATGTTATTGCTACAAGCGAAAGCGCAGACCCCACATTCACAATTGAAATTCAGAATCCTTTGATGTGGAACGACGAAACACCTTATGTTTACACTCTTTTCCTTACTGTTGAGGATGAAATTGTTCCTTTCCAGCTTGGTCTTTGCCAGGTTAAAATCGAAAACAAGGTTTTCCTTGTTAACGGCAAGGGTGTTAAGCTTCGCGGTATCAACCGCCACGATTCAACTGTTAACGGCTATGTTGTTACAACAGAGCAGATGGTTGAAGATTTACTTCTTTTAAAGAGAGCGAATGTAAACTGCATAAGAACCTCTCACTATCCTAACGACCCGAGATTTTTGGACCTTTGCGAAGCTCTCGGCTTCTATATTGTTGACGAGGCTGACATTGAAACTCACGGTATGGGCTTTAACACAGATGCTGACTGGGACTGGATGCGTTGGTCAATGCTTTCAACAATTGACGAATGGGAAGCAGCTTATGTTGACCGCGCCGCAAGACTTTTTGAAAGAGATAAGAATCACGGTTGCGTTGTTATGTGGTCTCTCGGTAACGAAAGCGGTTGCGGTAAAAACCACAGAGCTATGAGAAAATACATAAAATCCCGTAATGAAAATGCACTTGTTCACTATGAGAACTCCCACCTTG
>JAZUOL010000071.1:0-13966 GCA_045604605.1 Acutalibacteraceae bacterium
AACTTCAATACTGTCATCGATTTCAGGCATAACCTCAAGGGATGCGAAAGAAGTGTGTCTTCTTCCTGATGCATCAAAGGGAGAAACACGAACAAGTCTGTGAATACCGCTTTCGCTCTTCATATAGCCGTAAGCATTTTCACCCTCTATAAGAATAACTGCAGATTTAAGACCTGCTTCGTCACCGTCAAGGTAGTCAAGAGTTGAAACCTTGAAGCCGTGGCGCTCACCCCAACGATTATACATACGGAAAAGCATTTGTGCCCAGTCCTGAGCCTCTGTTCCGCCTGCGCCTGCATGGAAGGTGAGAATAGCGTTGTTTTTGTCATATTCACCTGTAAGAAGTGTTGAAAGAGTCATAGCATCAAGAGAAGTAACGAATCCGTCAACACCCTCGCGGCATTCGTCAAAGAGGCTTTCATCCTCTTCCTCGTTTGCAAGCTCAATAAGAGTCAATGTGTCATCAAAAACACCACAAAGGTCGTCGTAAGCACCGATTTTGTTTTTGAGACCTGCCATATGCTGAGTGATTTTCTGTGAACGAGCAATATCGTCCCAGAAACCATCCTTTGCACTTTCTGCTTCAAGCTCATTAACTTCATCTTTCATTTTCTGAAGACCGAGAGCTTCTGCAAGGTCTTTTAATTTGTCCTCATATGAGAGGAGCTCAAGTCTTAATTCTTCAAACTGAAGCATATATATTTTCCTTTCAATACGTTTTTATAAAGCATCTGATTACATAATTTTACAAATAATTATTATACCTAAATTATAGCAATATGTAAAGGAAATATTTATAAATTTTAAAATAAAAAGAACTTCGCTTGAATAATCAAACGAAGTTCAAAAGGGGAGTTATTTAATTTCAATTGTTTTTGAATCAAAATCAACAGTGATTTTATAGCCGAAATGCTCTAAAAGCATTTCAAGGGATTCATTGTCGATAATATGTTTACCGTTTATTTTTCTATGCTCGGTTTTGATATATTTATCGGAACGGAAGTCAATATATTTGTTGTCGCCTCTCAGGTGCATATTTGCAAACTCGGCACTGTAATTATAAGTTTTTCCGTCTATTTCCAAAGATGCAGTAACATTATTAATCCAAGTGAATTTACCGCCCAACTTTTCAAAAATAACTTCTAAAGGCAGGTCAACATAATTCTCTTCAGGATAGAATTTAATGTAATTTCCATCTGTAATGTTATTACCTAACACAGTAAGTTCAATTCCATCTGTATTGAATTCTTCTGTGTATTGATAGAATTCATTGGGATGGCTTACAAGTATGCTTTTATTTCCGTCAACGCTTTCTTTAACCTTTTCTGTGTTTATTTGAGCTTGATGAGTTTCAAGGGTTGCACTTGTTTTTTCAATAGGTGTGGTGTCTGTTTTGATAAGCTTTGTTCCTGCAAATAAGCCTAAAGTGAGTACTAATGCGCACATAGCAAAGGTTGAAACTGCTAATTTTTTGCTCCTTTTGGATTTAGGCTCAAATGCTTTCACTTTTGCTTCAAGTCGGGTTCCCAAATAAGGTGTAGGCTTTATTTCTGTCAAACTGTTTTTTATGTCATTTTTCTTCATGGTTGTAATCCTCCAATTCAATTTTTAAGATTTCTCTTGCGCGTTTCAATCGCATTTTAACTGCAGATTTACTTGTTTTCAGTATTTTTGCGATTTCTTCTACAGAGTAATCATTGTAATAATAAAGAATTACGGTGGTTTTATATTTGGATGGCAAAGAAAGAATATTTTTTACAATATCAATTTTCTCTTCAGCGTTTTCATTATATGTAGGGAGCTGCAGTTCATCTATCGGGACAGTTTTCCTCCCCGAGCTTTTAAGAAAATTAATACATTTATTCTGCGTTATCCTTATTAGCCAGGCTTTTTCGTGCTCTTTTGTTTTAAATTCAGGAGAGTTATAAAGAAGAGTAATGAAAACCTCTTGCAAAATATCTTCAGTATCATCAGGGTTGCCAAGAAAAACAAAAGCAATTCTGTAAAGCATTTCACCGTATTCTTTGTATTTTTTCTGAAAGTCAATATTAGTACTCATATCGTTCTCCTTTCACTTATAAAACAAATAAAACAGGCGAATGGTCACAAGAATTATAGAATAAATTGTTAAATAAAGAATTAACTGCTTATAAACAAAAATAATGTTGCCGTTTATGACAACATTATTTTAAATCCCCATTAGCAGGGTTTTCTAATAATTTACCTTTTTCGGTAAATCTTGAGCCGTGGCAAGGACAGTCCCAGGAATGCTCTGCTTTGTTCCATTTTAAAGCGCACCCTAAATGAGGGCACCTTTTGGGTGTTGGTGTTAAAAGATTTTTTACGCTTTCAAATCCATTTATCAAAAGCTGTGGCTTTAAAATGCTTCTTGAAGGGTCAAAGGTTTTGGCGTAAGGGTTTTCTTTTCCAATAATCATATCGCTCAGAATCATGGCGCTTACCATTGCGCTCGTCATACCCCATTTATTAAATCCCGTTGCAACAAAAAGATTTTTTGAGCCTTTATAATATGGACCGATATATGGGATATGGTCAAGGGTTTTGCAGTCCTGAGTTGACCAAAAAGCAATTTCTTTACTTTCGGGATAATTGAGTTTTGCAAAATTACGAAGCTCTTGCCAATTACCGCCCTCTTTACCCGTTTTGTGGCTACCGCCACCAAGAAGCAAAAGGTTCTCATAATTTCTGAAAGAAAGTCCCGAATCAGCTTGATCAACATACATTCCGTTGATTTGTGGTGCATTTTCTAATGCGATTACATAGGAACGGTGCTGGTACATTTTCATAAAGAAAAGCCCGTGGTTATTGATAATGGGAAAATGGGTTGCAATTACCACTTTTTTAAAGGTTATTTTGCTTTTTTCTGTTATAGCGGAGTTGCCATCAATCTTTTTTACAAAAGTATTTTCATATATATTAAGGTCTTTTACAATACCGCTTACGAATTTCAAAACATTGAATTGAGCCTGATTTTTAAATTTAATTGCACCAATTGGTTTTATGGGTAATGGTAGCTTTTCCTGAAATTCTGCATCAAAGCCCATTTTCCATAAGGCTTTCAGTTCCTCGTCTATCAAATTCATGTTCTGAAGCTCATAAACGAAATTATCTTTTTTCTCAAAATCGCAGTCGATATTTTCGCAAAGCTTTTCATATTCAAAAAGCGCCTGTTGGTTTGAGTGAAGATATATTTTTGCGCTTTCAAATCCATTGCTTTTAAGAATTTTACTGTAGCAAAAGCCATGTTGACTTGTAATTTTTGCAGTGGTGTTTCCCGTTACTTTTTCACAAATCCTGTCTTTTTCAACAATAATACAGTTTACGCCTTTTTCTCTTAGTTTATATGCAGTAAGAATACCCGCAAGCCCGCCACCGATAATAAGAACATCCGTTTTAATATCATTTTCTAATGTGGGGAAAGAGGGTAGCTTTGCCGTTTTTTGCCAGATAGATTCCATATCAGGTGTCCTGCAAATCTGCGGCAGTAATATCGTTTTCTATATTATCTCTGCCAAGGTCGGTGTCAATAGTGGGGTAAGCTTGGGAAATGGGCTTTTCCTCTTTAAAGGGTTTGGTATGAAAAACCTTCTGAGTAGGTGCTTGTGTACCTGAAATAATAGGGCTTGCTTTTTTATTTGTGGTTTTTGCTTTACCTTGAATTTCAGGAACAGGTGGAGCAGTATTCCTTTCCTTTGTGTGCATCCATTGCGGACGATTCATTCCTTTTTTAGCCATTGTATAAATCACCTCAGAAATAAGTTTTTCCAAATAAAAAATAAATACACTATCTGCAAACAAAAATTTACAGATAGTGTATTTATATTCATTTCGAATTTCGAATTCCGCATTTCGCATTTATATTAGTCCCACTCAAGCCCTGTAACAGTATCAAGGTCAATGCCCTTGGTGTCAGCGGTTTTCTTAGCGAGGGTGATGAGAGCTGCAATAAAGCCCGGAACAAGAAGGCAAATTGAAATAATGCCCATATACTGATTTCCTAAAATAGCTGCAAGGGGAAGGCTAATCATATATGAAAGGCCAACACCCATACCAACGGGTAAAAATTCTGCAGCCATTGTTGAGGAACGAAGGTTTGTTGGCGAGGATTCACCAATCATCATAATAAGAACGTCATTTGTTGAATAGAAGCTACCAACAAAGCCACCGCAGAGAAGACCGACAATTGCAGGACTCCAGTTGTACTTTGCGCCTAGCCAAAAGCCCACAAAGCAAACAAGACAATCAAATGCAGTAACAAGTGCGGCATGCTTTCTGCCCTTGGAGTCACAAATGAAGCCCATAATAACCTGAGCGAGAGAGCAACCAACAGGGAAAAGGAAAAGAGCGGTTGTAACAGGGCCAACGCTCACAAGGTCCATAACCTCTTCTGTGAAGGAGTTGTATAAGCTTTCGGCATAACCATAGGACATAATAACCTGATAGTTAATTGAACCGATAAAACCAAAGTTTGCAAGAGTTGCAGTAATGAAAAGCCAACGGAGTTGTTTGTGCTTCATAGCAAACTTAAATGCAGGAATAAGACCGCCCTGGGCATCATTTGTCTTTTTTTCAAGCTTTTCCTGCAAAAGCTCTTCATCGGTTTTGCGAAGATGCTTAAGGCGAGAGTCAATAAATGCATCAGTTTCTCTTGCAAACATAATTGCAACAAAGCTTGTTACAAGACCAACGATTGCAGGAATCATATAAACATTTCGCCATTCTGAAGCTTCAGACATAAGCATTCTTCTTAAAACGGGGACGAGCATAACGCTCATATTTGCAAAGAATTTAATTGAGGAATAAATTCTTGCTCTGTGCTTTGATGGAGAGGATTCCATAATATAAACAACGTGCATATCGTGAGGGATGAAGAACTGAACAAGAACCGCACCAATAAAATAAAGGAAAATGTTGTTTGAAAGGAAGATAACCAGCATTGCAAAGCTCATTCCAAAGGTGTTTATAATAAGGAATTTTTTTCTGCCCAAGCGGTCTGCAAATGGTCTGTATAAAAGACCTAAAGCCTGGAAAGGCACCACAAGAATTGAAAGAATATCAAGAAGTGCAACGGAGCTTTGCCCGAATTTTGCAAAAAGGTCATTAGCAATTTCAGTTTTCATTAAGGTACCGATTTGAGAAGCAATTTCATCGGTAGCGTAAATGAGAGTGATAATAAAAACAAGATATGCAAAATAATAACTGCGCTTTGGTCTTGCTTTTTCTCTTTCCCATTTCGCAATTTCTTTTTGCTTCTTTAATGCTTTTTTCTGAAGCTTTTCAGGAGTCATTTCTTTAACATTCATAAGAGTTTGTAACCTCCTTTTATGCTTTCTTTAATCTGATAACGTTCCAGCTGAAAGCTTTGAGCTCTGCAGTAAGAACTGAATTATCAATTTCAGGAAGCGGATTATTATGAGGTTTAACTGCTGTATTATCAAATGTATTTTCCTCATTTTTAGCGTGGCCATCCATTGAGATAAATTCAAAGGGCTTATAACCCTCAAAATCCATAAGATTAACATCTAAAACAATGCTCTCTTCAAGATTTTTATTAACACAGAAAATTGTCATTTTTTCTTTTTCTTCGTCAAAGGTTGCAATAGATTCTATGTAAGGAACATCAGTAAACTGTTTGCAGTCATACTTTTCGCAGTCAATAAGAGGAAGTAGAGCAGAGCCTCTGCCGTAATTTGAAAGGTGCATAAAGGGGAAGAAAATAGTCTGCTCGAAAACTCCGCCACCGGTCTGAGTGAAAATTGGAGCAATTACATTCACAAGCTGTGCAAGGCAAGCAATTTTAATTCTGTCACAATGGCGAAGAAGAGTTATAAGCATTGAGCCTACAAGAAGTGCATCCTCAAAATTATAAATATCTTCAAGAAGGGGAGGGGCAACGCTCCATTTATCAAATGGGCGATTGTTGGAATGGTACCAGACATTCCATTCGTCAAAAGAAAGATTAATTTTTTTCTTTGAACGGCGTTTTGCTTTAACATAGTCACAAGCGCAGATAACGGAATAAATGAAATCATCAAGCTGTAAGCTTTTTGCAAGGAAGCTGGGGGTGTCATCCTCATGGTTTCCATAATATTGGTGGAGTGAAACATAGTCAATACTGTCATATGCAATGTCAAGGCTTTCAACCTCCCATTTGCCGAAGGTAGGAGAATAGATGCTTGATGAACCGCAGAGAACAGTTTCAATGGAGGGGTCGGTCCACTTCATCATTTTGGATGCCTCAAGGGCAACTCTGCCATATTCAGTTGCGGTTTTAGCTCCCATCTGCCAACCGCCGTCCATTTCATTGCCCAAGCACCATAATTTTATATTGTGAGGGTCTTTAACACCATGAGATATTCTTAAATCTGACCAATATGAGCCTTCTTTATGGTTGCAGTATTCAACAATATTCCTTGCTTCTTCGGGACCTCTTGTTCCAAGGTTTACCGCCATCATACATTCTGCATTGGCTTTTTTGCACCAGGAGAGAAATTCGTTTGTACCGAAAAGATTGGGTTCGGTTGTGCCCCAAGCCAGGTCAAGCCTTTTTGGGCGATTTTCAACGGGACCAACGCCATCTTCCCAATTATAACCGGAAACAAAATTTCCTCCGGGATAACGAACAACAGGAACATTGAGTTTTTTTACCAAATCTATAACATCCTGACGGAATCCGTTTTCATCGGCTGTGGGGTGATCAGGCTCGTAGATACCACCATAAATTGCTCTTCCGAGATGCTCAATAAAAGAACCATAAATTCTCTTATCAATTTCTCCGATACGGAATTCTTTTGCAAGGGTAATTTTAGCTTTCATACAATGCACTCCTTTGTACTATGTTGTTTTAACTATATCATAAATAATAAAAAAGGGCAATAAAAAAACACTGCCTGAAGCAGTGAAAAACAAAAACAGATACAAAAATGAAATAACCCTTGACCGATGCTTTCTCGTCACATCCCCGCCAAGGGTTATTTCTGTTCTATTTTAATATCTAACATCTTTTTATTTACCTCTCTTTCATTGATTAAGACCTCTGACTTCACTTTCTACGAACTCTATTTCCAACACACTCTTTTTTTATATTCGTATCTATATACATTCTCGTAAGTGAGAAACCCCTTTGTTTCGAAATAATTTTCATTTTATGAAGTTTTTAGTCTTTCGGTTCTTTTCCTGTGTATTCTTTTCTCCCGAACCGTAGGCCTTTACATGAACACCGGACTCACCCTTTCTTTTACTTTATAGTTTTCAGATCAGGTTATTATTTGTACATCGGAACCACACTTTCTTTTGAAATTAGGTTTTTACTTGTACATTGGACTCACCCTTTCTTTGTCTATATGATAGCACGGAAATTCAGGATTTGCAATATGTAATTTTGTATAAAGTTCACAGTTTTTCTTTATTTAAAACGCAGAATTTGTCATATAATACAACAAAACTTTTGTTAAATTATTGACAAGCGGTGCTTTATGTGATATACTGATAATGTTGTTTGATAAAAATTGCGTTCCGAAAAGTCGTTTTAACCTTTCGGAACGCTTGTTTTTATAAAATTCCGTAAAAATGAACAATATTCATATCCTCAGGCATATAAAGTCCGTGGCTTCCGCAGCCACCGTCAATTTCATGGCAACCGTGGTCAGGAGCAAAGCCCATAAGAGTTTTATGGTTCTTCCAATTATCTTTTACTGCGTTGGCGAGAGCTTCAAAGGCTTTTATATTATGCTTTAATGCATCAATAGATTCTTCGCTTTCGGGTCCATAGCGGTGCATTGTGCCGTCATAGTTCCCATTATAAACTGCAATAAAGTCATATTTATCTTCTTTGATTAACTCAATTGCTTTTTCGTTTGCTTCATCAGGAGTTTCAACAATGAAATAATCCATATCTCTTTCGAGAAAAATTTTAGACATACTGTCATTACCCGTTGAAACAATGCAGGGCTTTTTACCTGCTCTGATAAGAGCATCAAAAACCGAATCCGTTTTAATAACCGGTTTGGTGTAAGAATGAATTCCGTGAATTTCAGGGGATGCACCTGTGTACATTGTACCGAAGCAAACGGGTGTTACAGATGGCATTACACTTTGTAAAGGGAGAGTAACACTTGTGTTGAGCATTACGGGAGTAAAAAGGGAAGCGTATTTTTCAAAAATCCAGAGGGCAACTGCATCGGGGTTATACATTAAAACTCTGTCAACATCCTTACCCTCGCAAAGCTTAACCAGAGCGTCTAAAGGTTCATTTGCCTGGTTAGGCTTTTCAATATCTAAAGCAGAACAAAGAGAAGCGGCAACGCTTGTTAATTTAAGTTCACAAAATACATCTTGCATAAAAATCACCTGCTGAAAAGTATAGCACAAAAGGGAAGGTTAAACAAGCAAGTTAAAAATAAAATATATTTGTTGCAAAAATAAATGCTGTGTGCTATACTTTTGATAATAGATACTGCCACCGGGTAGTGAATGTTTATATTGAAAATAAAGCATTCGTTTACACATCGTTAGGTCCTTGAAGATGTGTATGCGAATGCTTATTTTTTAGGAGTATATATGAAAAAAGTAAAAGGTTTAATTAACTATTTCTCTAAATTCGAGATTATATTATGGAGCTTTTCGGTTTTGTCAATTATTATTTCGTTTGTAGCTTTTGACAAAAGCAGTTACCTGACTCTTTGTGCTTCTCTGATTGGTGTTACCTCGTTGATTTTTTGTGCTAAAGGAAATCCTTTCGGACAGATTTTAATGATTATATTCAGCATTATTTACGGAATAATATCATATTCATTTTCATACTACGGGGAAATGATAACATATCTTGGTATGACCTTGCCTATGTCAGTTTTCGCACTTGTCAGTTGGCTCAAAAATCCTTATAAAAAAAGCAAATCCGAAGTTGCGGTTGCAAAACTTAAAAAGAAGGATATTCCTTTAATAATAGTCTGTGCTTTAGCTGTAACAACTGCTTTTTATTTTATATTAAAGCATTTTAATACAGCCAATCTTTTACCAAGTACAGTTTCAGTTACAACAAGCTTTATTGCCGCTTTTCTTACATATAAAAGAAGTCCGTTTTTTGCTCTCGCTTATGCAACTAATGATATTGTTTTAATCGTTTTATGGATATTGGCAACAAAAGAAGATATATCGTATATTTCTGTTGTTATCTGTTTTGTTATTTTCCTTTTTAATGATTTATATGGTTTTATAAATTGGCTTAAAATGCAGAAAAGACAAGGGTTTTGATGCCCTTGTCTTTTCTGTTATTTAGCTTCAAATTCTGTAGTCTGAGAGCCTATCGTGACGTTATATATTTCACCTTTCTGCAATTTCGGGGTGCTTATAATAGCTACATTAAAAGAAAGCTCGGGGGAATAAGTTACAATAATGTTTCCTGAATTATCTTTAACGGTGATTTCACTATTTGCAGTTTGGTTTCCTGCATTTATTGAAATAACACCCTGGTTTTCTGAATCACTGAAAGTTTGAGCCATACCGGCTGCACCTGTTCCTATAAAAGTACCGCCTGAAATAACTGCGCTTGAATCGTAGTCGAGAGTTGCAGTGTCGCCCGTTGTTGGTCCTGCAACAACGGTGTAACCACCGATGATTTTAATATAACCATTAGCATCTATTCCATCACCCGAGGCATTGATATGAATCTTACCGTCTAAAATAACAATACTACCGTTGGAAGAACCGCCAGTCATACCACTGGGGCCTCCGCCAAACATACCATTATCTCTGCCACCCATACCGCTTGAGTCTGTTCCTCCTGCGGCGTTCAAGCCGTCATCTGTTGCAACAAGAGAAATATCACCACCTGAAACTGCGATATCAAGAGCTTCAAGTCCCTCGTAGCTTTCCGTAATGTTAATTTCACCATCTGTGATTTCCAGTTTTTCTTCGGCGTGTATTCCATCATCGCCCGAGGTAATTTCAAATTTACCGCCACTGATTGTTAAAGAGGAATTTGAATGAAGAGAGTCGTCAGCAGAGTTGATATTGAATATACCGTTTTCTATAACAAGGTTTCCTGTGGATTTTATACCCTTCATACTTGTGCTTTCTTCGGTGTCGGTTGATGCTGTATCTGTCAGGGTCGAAAGGCTCATACCTATCGGCTTTCGGTCAGGCTTTTGTCCCATACCACCGTGACCGCCCATCATACCGCCACCGTGACCACCGAAATTTCCCCAAGACTCAGAATGCGTTTTGGTTCCGTTTTCGCTTCCGCCACCGGCAAGAATTTCAATATTACCCTCTTTTATTTGTGCATAGCTTTCCGCACTTATACCATCGCCTTCTGCTTCAATGTTTATATTGCCGTTTTTCATATAGAAAAAGCCTTTTGAGGAATTGTCGGAATTTTCTGCGTGAATTCCATCTTTACCTGAGGTGATTTTAATTGTAGCTTCTGAAATTCTTACACTATCGTTGGCCTCAATGCCGTGAGAAGCAGAGTTTACAGTATAACCTCCTCCGGTAAAAACTAAATCATCTTTACAAACAATTCCGTGGTCGGCAGGGGAAGTAATTGTCAGATTGCCTGAACCATTAAAGGTTAAATCCTGTTTTGAAAATACCGCACCATCGATATTATTATCATCAATCTGAACAAATTCTCCTTCGTTTGAAAGAGTGTTTTCACTACCATCCGCCAAGGTTATAAAAACCTTATCGGCGTTAAGAATATACAAGGGAGCGCAAGAATCACTTGTAATATTTACACCATCAAAAACAAGTTGTGGCTTGTCTGTTTCTTCGGTATCAATAACTATCATACCGTTTGAGAGTGTACCCGAAAGAATATAGGTGCCTTCGTCTGTAATTGTTACTGTACCGCCATCTGTTTTAACGCTGTCGTTTTCGCAGCTTGCACTTGAACCGTTTAACCTTATGGTAATTGCAGAGGTTTTGTCATAATCGGTCTTAGTGTCACGATCAGAAAACATATCCTCTTCTGCTACGGCTGATTCTTCTGATGAAACGGTACTTTCGGTGGTTTGATTATTGATTTCAGCGCCGGAATTACTTGAGTTGGGATTCTGACAGCTTGAAAATAATAATAAAGCACACAAAATTATTGCTGATATCTTAAAAAATTTCATATTAACTCTCTTCCTTAAGTTGGCGAGAATAATCCGAAAAAGTATTTTGAACGCGGATTTTCGCCAATCTATTGTTAAAATACTCGTGAATCCTTAAAGCTCAGTACTAACCGTTGCTTGTTTTGAAACAGTTATTTCAAGGTTTCCGTTTCTGCAACGGAGCTTGTCGATAAACTCTTTTTCTCTTTGGGGATTTTTTAAAATAATATCGTAAGTAAGACGGAACATACTGCCCATATTTGTTGTTTTAACCTGAGTTAATTCATAGCTTTTTGTATACTCAGAAAACAAATCCTCAAAAACTCCTGAATAATCCAAATCCTCAGGGATAACTATTCTTAGAGTTTTATAAAGCTCTGCATTTTTCTTTGAACCAAGGTTCAATGAATTGTAAAGGACAAAAACTGCCGAAAGAATAATTGTGAAAAGAAGGGTGTAAGCAAGGTAACCCATACCTGCAATAAGACCTGCGCCCATTGCAAGGAAAAGAATACATATTTCCTTTGCAGTACCGGGAACTGAGCGAAAACGAACAAGGCTGAATGCACCTGCAACTGCAACACCCGTTCCCACATTACCGTTCACCATCATAATAACCACGCAAACCACCGCAGGAAGAAGTGCAAGGGTAATAACAAAGCTTTTTGTGTAGCGGGTTTTATACATATAGCTGAAAGCCATAATAAGCCCTGCCAATAAGGAAATTCCAAGACAAAGCAAAAAATCGCTTGCACTTATTACAGAGGTTGTTGCAGAATCGAAAATTCCATTGAATAAATTATCAAGCATTTTAAATGCCCTCCTTTTTTATTTTGGGGTAAATATGTTTAAGGTATACAGTTCCGTATTTTGAAAAAGATGTTTTATAAATATGATTTTCTGAAAGAATTTTTGTCATCCAAAGAGGGATTCCTTCTGAACATTTAATCTCCATAAGAATTAATCCGTCTTCTAATACAGGTGTTCCGTAAGCTTCGGATTTCAACGATAAATCCTCTGTCCTGAAAAGAATGTTATCATCAAAGGTCAGCCTGAAATCGCTTTTTCCTTTGGTATAATACGCTTCTCTTTCATAAGATAAAAAGACGGTGGGATGAAGAGCTTTGTAGTATTCAAGAAAATAATCAATTTCACTTGAAATTTGTGTGGCATTGTTACATTGCTCACCATTGCAAAGCCAGGCCATTGCTTCGTTTTCCGAAAGAGAAATTCGCCGTTTATAAACTACGTGCTTGTATTTTTTCTTTAGTTCAACAAAAACTGTGCTTTTGTCATCCGTTTGAGAATAGCTTCTGATTCGCAATTTTTCTTTGTATTGCGGCTTTTCGATTGAACGGCGTATAAGTCGGTAATCATCGGTGTCAAAATACAGATTTCTTATGGTTGTTCTTCCGTATTTGTCAAGAGCCATATAGGGTTTTATGGTATTAAGAATTATATTTTTCTGTTTTTCGGTTATAAGATATTTTAGCTCATACCGTTTAAAAACTGTTTGAAAAGCCATATATACTCCTTTTCGTATTACTTCAATATAAAAGATACTCTATCAACCTTAAATGAACTAAAAATTAAAGTGAAATTTAAATTTCGTTTAATGTATGGCTGATACTATTAAAAATAATATAATGATTTTTCCGGTATGTTGTGTTACAATTGGAATTGTAAAGGGTGATTATGTTATGAGGATTTTACTCGCTGAGGACGAAAATGCGCTTGCAAAGGCACTTGTGAAAATTTTTGAGAAAAATAACTACTCCGTTGATTCTGTGGGCAACGGAGCAGATGCTATAGATTATATTCAAGCTGGGAATTACGATGTTGTGGTTCTTGATGTTATGATGCCAAAAGCAGATGGTATTACGGTGCTAAAGAAAATCAGAGAAGATGGTAATCAGGTCCCCGTTCTTATTCTGAGCGCAAAATCGGAAATTGATGATAAGGTTTTGGGTTTAGATAGCGGTGCGAATTATTATTTGACGAAACCCTTTGATACAAAAGAGCTTCTTGCAACTATAAGAGCAATTACACGAACTCAGGCTTCAAGTGATACTAAAATAAATTTTGGTAATATAACTCTTGACAGAGCAACCTTTGAGCTCAGTTCACCCGCAGGAAGCTTTCGCCTTGCAAATAAAGAGTTTCAGATGCTTGAAATGTTTATGGTGAATCCCGGATGTGTTATTTCCGCTGAAAAGTTTATGGAGAAAATATGGGGCTTTGATGCTGAGGCGGAAATAAATGTTGTTTGGGTATATGTTTCCTATCTTCGTAAAAAATTAACTGCTCTTAATGCCAATGTGCAGATTAAAGCTTTGAGAAATGCAGGCTATATAATGGAGGAAGCAGATGATTAAGAAATTAAAAATCAAATTTATTGCCTTATCTATGACGGCGCTTTTTATATTGCTTTTTGTGACTGTGGCAGGAATGAATTTGCTTAATTTCAACTCCGTTGTGATTGAAGCAGATCAATTACTTCAGGTTTTATCGCAAAATAAAGGCAATTTCCCTGGTTTTAAGGATAACAAACCCGGTAAACCCGATTTGCTTCCACCACATATGTCACCTGAAACACCTTATGAAGCAAGATATTTTTCTGTTGTGATTGATTCAAAGGGAAAGGTATATGAAATTGAAACGGGAAAAATAATTACTGTTGACCATGAGAAAGCAGTGGAATATGCCCGAAAAGCAGTTAACGATAAAAACGGAAAAGGATTTGCAGGAGATTTCAGGTATAAATGCACCCGGGAACAGAATGCAACAAGAATAATTTTCCTTGATTGTGGCAGGCGGCTGAATGCTTTTTATGCTTTTTTAAGAGCAAG